>WFTN01000548.1 GCA_015485455.1 Planctomycetota bacterium
GGATAACGCAGGCGGTTAACCAAGGTGCCTCCATATTCATCCGTACGCTGGTTCGACAGAGGTGAGACGAAGCTTGAGAGCAAATAACCATGAGCCACATGGACTTCCACACAGTCAAAACCCGCTTCTTCACAGCGCTTTGCCGCCGCGACGAAATCGTTCTTGACTTGATCCATATCCTCGCGGGTCATCTCCTTGGGGGGCGGCATGATACCGTCAAAGGAAATGGCACTGGGTCCGATGGTCTGCCAGCCCCCCTGTTCAATCGATAAGGGCGCTTCGTCCCGGTTCCATGAATGTTGCATGGACCCTTTGCGCCCGGCGTGAGCCAACTGCATACCGATCTTGCTGGCTGATGATTGGTGGACGAAATCGACGATCCGCTTCCAGCCATGTGTTTGCTCGTTGTTCCACATGCCAGCGCAACCTGGGCTAATGCGCCCATCAGGGCTCACATTCGTCATTTCCGTGAACACAAGGCCCGCTCCCCCCACAGCTCGTGAGCCATAGTGAACCAGGTGCCAATCGTTCGGCATTCCATCAGTCGCCGAGTATTGACACATGGGGCTCACCACGATGCGATTGGCCAGGGTCATTTCTCTCAATTTCAAGGGCGTAAACATGGGAGGAGGGTTCTCCCCCTCCGAAGTCTTCGAAGCTCCCACATCTTGGCGGTAGAAATCCCGGGTGCGAGCCACCAATTCAGGGTCTCGCAATTCGAGATTGTCGTAGGTAATGGCCTTCGACCGTGTCATCAGATTGAAGCAGAATTGCACTGGGTCCTGCTTCATGTAACGAGCAGTATTTTCGAACCATTCCAAGCTGGTTTGAGCTGCCTTTTGAAGTTTGAGGACATCAACCCAGCGTTCATCTTCGTAATGGCGCAATGCCTTGGGGACATCATCCCAGCCTACTTGCTTGAAAGCTTCCACCAAAGCAATGGCGCTCTCCATGGCAAGTTTCGTGCCAGAGCCGATGGAGTAGTGGGCCGTGCATGCGGAGTCGCCTAAGAGAACAATGTTGTCCTTGATCCAGGTTTCATTGCGAACCGTGGGAAAGGTGCGCCAAATAGATCGATTGTTCAAAAGTTTGTGGCCCTGCAAATCATCAGCGAAAAGATCTTCGAAGTAAGCGACAGTTTCCGCTTCGCTCACACGATCCAAGCCCGCTTTCTGCCAAACTTCTTCGCGACATTCGACAATGAACGTCCCCAAACCCTCCTCAAATGGATAGGCGTGGACCTGAAAAAGACCATGCTCATTTTCTTTGAAGATGAAGGTGAATGCATCCAGCGGTTTGTCCGTTCCCAACCAGGTGAACTTACATTTTCGCCAATCTAAAGATGGCTTGAAGGTGTCGGCAAACTGTTCTCGAATTTTTGAGTTGACCCCATCAGCGGCGATGATCAAGTCGTAGTCTGCCAATGTCGCGATGTCGTCGACGCGGGTTTCGAAGTGGATGGTGATGCCCAACTCGATGCACCGGTCCTGAAATATTTTGAGCAAGCGCTTTCGGCTCATGCCACAGAAACCGTGACCTGTCGATTTTATGCAGGTCCCGCCGAAATAGGTGTCGATTTCCTTCCAGTAGATAAACTGCTCGATGATTTCGTCGTGGCTCTTCTTGTCGTGGGGTTCGAAATTCCCCAGAGTTTCATCGGAAAATACCACACCCCAGCCGAATGTATCGTCCGCACGATTCTGCTCATAGACGACGATGTCGGCCTCGGGGAATGATCGTTTCAGAAGGATAGAAGTGTATAGGCCGCCGGGGCCCCCGCCAATCGATGCGATGCGCATTTTATCTCCTTTTACGTGAACAAGAGACGATAAACGTCACGTTCAAATGAGGCAACGGTGACAGCCCAATCGTTTGCTTTTCTCAAAGAATTATTTCGATGGCCTTCGCTTACTAAAAGGTTTGTGATCAGAAACGTTCGTGACGCTCCCCAGACCCAATGGCATGTTTAAGGGTCAAGGCGATGCGTTTGCGCTCTGTATCTACAGAAAGAACCTTTGTTCTGACGGTTTGTCCCAGACTCACCACATCGTGGGGGTTTTGGATATGACGGCTGGACATTTCGGAAATGTGAACCAATCCGTCTGTATCCAAGCCGATGTCGATGAAGGCACCGAACTCAGTCACATTGCTCACCGTGCCCTGAAGCGTCATGCCAATGGTGAGGTCTGTGATTCTGCGAACGTCCGGAGCAAATTCAGCAATCTCGAATTTCGAACGGGGGTCTCGCCCAGGCTCCGCAAGCTCCGCTAAAATATCGTCGAGGGTTTCTTGGCCGCAACCGGTGGAATGTAACTTTTGGCGTTCGTCGGTGGAGAGGATGATGGTTTGCCCCAATAGACTTTCCGTTGGGCTCTCTTGATTCTTGGCAATGGCCCGCACGATGCCGTAACTCTCAGGGTGAATCCCGGTTGAATCTAAACACTCGCTGCCTCCACGAATTCTCAGGAAACCTGCACATTGGATGAAGGTGTTTTCGCCAATTCCCTTAACTGGGAGAAGGCTCTCGCGGGAGGAAAAGGCCCCGTTCTTCTCTCGATGGGCGACGATTGACTTGGCTACTCTCCGGTCTAAACCGGAGACATGCCGGAGCAGTTCGGCACTGGCCGTGTTCAAGTCGACGCCCACGCAGTTCACGCAACTTTCGATTTCTGCATCGAGAGCCCGCAGTAGATCACCTTCATCTAAGTCATGTTGATATTGGCCTATGCCCAAAGAGCGTGGTTCAATTTTTACCAATTCTGCCAGGGGATCTTGCAATCGCCGGGCAATGCTGACGGCTCCACGAAGGCTTATGTCTAAGTCTGGCAAGTCTTCAACTGCCAATTTACTGGCCGAATAAACCGAGGCCCCAGCTTCGCTGACCCGCACCACATCCACTTTGGCGAAGGGCAATATGTGTTCCTGGAGGAAGATGAGAGATTCTCTTGATCCTTGGCCATTACCCAAGGCAATGAGTTCAACTTTGTGGTCCTGAATCAAACGGAGCAACGATGTCTTGGCGCGCTCTTCATCGGATCGCGGGGGTGTTGGGTAGATGATGTCAGTAGCCACCACAAGGCTGTCCTGGTTGATGACGGCAATCTTGCATCCGGCACGGAAACCAGGGTCGACAGCTAAGATGTTCCGAGCACCCGCTGGTGCCGCCAAGAGGAGGTCGCGCAAATTCTTACTGAAAACCTGGACTGCTTGTTTGGCGGCACTTTCCTTTTTCTCTCGCACCAATTCTCTTGCTGCAGCGGGTGCCAAGTGTCGGGTCAAAGCTTCTTCCACGGCGCTCTTGAGATCAGGCCATTGCATTTGATTTGAGCTCGAGAATACCAGCCGAGCAATGATGCCTAAGAGGGAGGATTTTTCGTAGTCAAAGCGCCAAGTCAGAGCTTTGGCTGACTCACCTCTGAGAATCGCTAAGAATCGGTGGCCGGAGATGCGCGTCCATGGGGCACTGTGATCATAGAAATCTTCGAAGCGTCGATCTTCTCCGGTGTACCCGCGCTTTTTCTTGACCTTGAAGAATGACTCTCCCAAGTATTTCTTGGTGGCATGCTTGGCTGCGGCCTGTTGGGAGAAGCGTTCGGCAATGATGTAAATCGCACCTTGTATTGCTGCTGTTGTGTCGCCAATTCCTTTGGCTGGATCGACGAAAGGTTTGGCCAACTCGATGGCCTTTTTGGTTCTCTTGTTGGAGTAGAACTCTTTGGCCAGGGGTTCCAATCCAGCAACTCGGGCCATGTCGGCTCGGGTTTGGCGACTACTCTTGAATGGACGATAGAGTTCTTCTAATGCTCCCAAGGATGAGGCGCCAAGAATGGCCTTTTCTAAGGGCTTGGTGAGTTTCTTTTTCTCTTCCAAAACGTCCAGGATCTTCTGGCGTCGTTTTTCTAACTGCTGAAACTTCTCGGCACTGTCCGCCACATCTCTGAGGGCAAGTTCGTCAATGCCCCGGATCATCTCTTTGCGATACCGGGCCACGAATGGCAAGCTATTGCCATCCTCCATGAGGCTGAGTGCATTGGCGACAGAGGCCTCCGGGAGCTTGAGTGCTTGAGCAATGGTTTTGGCAGCGTTCATTCTAAGGTGTCCAATAGGTGTGTCTTGACACGAGCAGCAGATGCTTCTCGAATTCCAGAAATAAGTCCCTGGCTATGGCTTCTTGCCGTTGTGACCGTAAATTTGGCTCGATCGCCGAATTCCCGGGAAATCCCGCGAATCTCATTCATCCTTTGGGCAAGAAAAGACTCGAGACATCCAACGTCTTCATAACTCGCTTCCAAAACGATTTGATCTTCGATCCAAATGGTCTCTCGGGGGGTGGCTAAGAGGGCTTCCCGAGCAGTTTCGCCGTAGGCCTTGATCAATCCCCCCGTTCCCAATTTGGTGCCCCCGAAGTAGCGGGTTACCACAACGATGAGGCCACAAAGCCCGGAAGCACGAATAGCTTGGGCAATTGGTGCACCGGCTGTTTGCGATGGCTCACCGTCATCGTCAAAGCGTTCAATGGGTTGGTCTACCGGCGGTAAGAGGTAGGCTGAGCAATGGTGGGTGGCACTATGGTAGTTCTTCTTGACCTCGTGGAGTTTCAATCTTGCTTCGTCTACAGAACGTGCAGCAAAGCTCTGGCCCAAGAATCTCGAGCCCTTGGCTTTATGTTCGACTTCTGGCCCGTCTAAGGCTGCCAGCCAAGTGTCTGAGGCGCTATTTATCGTGCGATCGTCCATAGATGGGTATGTTAGCCCGTCAAGCCCTCTATCACGAGGAGGTGATTCAGCAAATTTCATCATATTCCAAGTCGTCATGGCGATAGATCCAAAATGGGGGAAACAGAGGGGCCAGGTTGGAGCCTGTTGATTTTCTGCCCCCAGATTGCGATTCTGAGCGGACTTTGAACTCACTGGAGGCCCAAGCATGAATTCCTCTTCGCTCAATGACAATATTCCCGGGTTTCCCAATCTTCCGATTCGGCCCCGACGCAATCGGCGTAATAAGGCCATTCGAGCCTTGGTGCGGGAAACTAGGCTTTCTCCCGAGTCTTTCATTTTGCCAGTTTTTGTCGTGGACGGGGAAAATCAACGTATCCCTATTGCCGCAATGCCTGGCTGTTACCGGCTGTCCATCGACGAAACCGTAAAATTGGCAAAAGAGGCCCATGGATTGGGGATCTCCGGGATTGCCCCATTTCCAGCCCTGACTGACGACAAAAAGGACTCCATTGCCACAGAATCCACCAATCCTGATGGCCTCTATCAGCGCACCATTAAAGAATTGAAGTCGGCTCTGCCAGAGCTTCTGGTGATTTCAGATGTTGCTATGGACCCTTACTCCAGCGATGGTCATGATGGTCTGGTGGAGGATGGCCAGATTCTCAACGACGAGACCCTTGAGATTTTAGCCTGTATGGCCGTGTCCCAAGCAGAGGCCGGGTCTGATATCGTGGCCCCATCTGACATGATGGACGGAAGGGTGGGGTATATCCGCGACGCTTTGGATCTCGATGGTTTCACGGATGTTGGTATTCTGTCCTATTCGGCCAAGTACGCTTCGGCATTCTACGGACCATTCCGGGACGCTTTGGACTCAGCGCCAAAAGCCGGAGATAAGAAGACCTATCAGATGGATCCGGCCAATGGGACGGAAGCTCTGCGGGAGGTCTTCTTGGATATCGAAGAGGGGGCAGATATGGTCATGGTGAAACCCGGATTGCCTTACCTTGATGTTATTCGTCGTATCAAGGATGCGGTCGAAGTGCCCGTTGCTGCTTATCACGTCAGCGGGGAGTACGCGATGATCAAGGCTGCCGCGGAAAAAGGTTGGTTAGATGGCAAGGCCGCCATGGTCGAGGCGCATATAGCCCTCAAGCGTGCCGGTGCCGACATGATTCTCACATATAGCGCCATAGACATGGCGAAGATTTTACAAGGTTAACAGGAGGGACAAAATCATGAGTGAAACACCAAAAGAATACAAATTTCAAGCCGAGGTCAACCAGGTCCTGAGCATCGTTATCAATTCCCTTTATAGCCACAGGGAGGTTTTTCTGCGTGAGTTGATCTCGAACGCAGCAGACGCTATCGACAAACTCAGTTTCCAGTCGTTGACCAATCACGACCTCATCCAAGATGATGATGAATTGGAAATCAAGATTCGTGCAGACAAAGACTCGTCAACAATCACGATTCGTGACAATGGCTTGGGTATGACCAAGGACGATTTGATCGAGAATCTGGGTACCATCGCTCATTCCGGATCGAAGCGCTTTTTGGAAGCCTTGGAGCAACAAGGAAAGGGCAAAGACTCTGTTGATCTGATTGGGCAGTTTGGCGTTGGCTTCTACAGCTCTTTTTTGGTTGCTGATCGAGTTGAAGTGACGAGTCGTGCTGCCGGTTCTGATGAGGTCTGGCGCTGGAGTTCCACGGCGGATAGTGGGTTTACTGTCGAGCAAGTCGAATCTGATTTCCCACGGGGGACCGAACTTAAGCTCTTTATTGCTGACGAGCACAAGGAGTACTTGGAAGAAGCGCGGCTTCGTCACTTAGTGCAGCGGTATTCTGACTACGTCAGCCATCCCATCAAACTGCGAACCACCAAGCAGGTCGGTGAAGACGCCGCTGAAGTCAATTGGGAAATGATCAATAAGGCCGGAGCTCTGTGGAAGCGTCCCAAGAGCGACATTGATGACGAACAGTATAATGAGTTCTACAAGCATCTCACTAACGACTGGGAAGCGCCCATGGCCAGGGCTCACTTCACCATTGAAGGGAGCCAGCTTTTTACTGGTCTTGTCTTCATTCCGACGAATCCGCCCTTTGACTTGTTTGACCGCGATCAAAAACACGGTGTTCGTCTCTATGTGAAGCGGGTGTTCATCATGGACGACTGTGAATCTCTACTTCCAGTTTGGCTCCGTTTCGTTCGTGGCATCGTCGATTCAGACGATCTCCCTTTGAACGTCTCCCGTGAAGTCTTGCAAGATGACAAGATGGTTCGCGTCATCAAGAAAGGCGTGACTAAGAAAGTCTTGGACGTTATCGAGCAATTGGCCAGTGATGATGCTGATGCTTACCAGAAGTTCTGGGGTAACTATGGAAGTGTGCTCAAGGAAGGGATTCACTTTGACTCCGATTTCCGCGATCGCTTAGCCAAGCTTCTTCGCTTCGCCAGCACGAAGTCTGAGTACACCAGTTTAGATGAATACATCGAACGGATGCCAGAAGACCAATCCGAAATCTACTACGTCATTGGCCCAACGCAGAACGCCGTTGAGGGAAGTCCCCACATCGAGGCTCTGAAAAAACGAGGATTCGAAGTCCTTTATATGGTTGACCCCATCGATGAATGGGCTGTGGAAGCGCTCGCCTCCTATGAGGACAAGAAATTCGTTTCTGCCATGCGCGCCGATCTCGATCTGAACAAAGAAGAGTCAGAGGACGACAAAAAAGAACGGGAAGTTCGTGATGAGGGCATGAAGCCCTTGGTCGAAAAAATCGAATCAAGCCTGGCTGATTTGGTGAGCGAAGTTCGTGTTTCAGATCGGCTGACAGACTCACCTGTTTGCTTGGTGGTCCCAGAAGGCGGAGTTCATGCCCACATCGAACGTCTTCTGCGAGCGCAAAATAAGTCGATGCCAGTGGCCAAGAGAATCCTCGAAATTAACCCGGACCACCCTGTCATCAAAAAGCTCGGTCGCATGTGTGATGTGGAAGATGAAGCTCCGAAACTCGGTGAGTGGATTTTCCTACTTTATGATCAGGCTTGTTTGGCTGAAGGAAGCCCGATTGCAGACCCACCCAGTTTCGCTAAACGCATGAGCAAATTGATGGGTGACGCTTTGGCCTAAATTTGTCGCAAGATTCGCCTTTCAATCAGCATGGCCAGGAGCGCGTGATCGTTCTTGGCCATTGCTATGTTTCGGTTAGTAGTCTGTAGGGATGGTCAGGTCATGGCTTGAAATGATGGATTCCATGGTGCCATCGAGATGTTGGATTTGAAGATAACCTTCTGCAGTTAATCCTTGAACTTGAGCTTCCCATTCTTGGTTTGCTCGACGAAACTTGAGGGTGCGACCGGGCATCCGACTTCGTGCCATCCAGGGGGAGATCAAGTCTTTGTCTCCAGAAATGGTGCCGTTTAACCAACCAATGAGGGACAAGAGAACTTCATTGCGCCTGGGGCAGGTGCCTGCTTCCATGACGACACTTGTGGCTTTGCCGCTGAGCTCAGGTGTGAAACTCTTTTGGAAGAGATTGAGGCCAATGCCGATGACCCATCCTTGGTGGCCCTGGGGATTTGTTGTCCCTTCTGCCAGAACCCCGGCGATTTTCTTTTTGCCGACCAAGACATCATTGGGCCACTTGAGGTGCGGATCTAAGTTCAAGTCTTGGTGCAGGAAGTCATGGATGGCGACACAAGGGAGAAAAGCGAGGGGAGAAACCGGAATGTCTCCGATAAGCACGAAACTCATCCACAAGCCTAGGGCATCGAGAGATTGCCATTTGTTCCCAGACTGCCCCCGTCCTCCAGTTTGCACGTCACTTAAGAAGATGTCACCATGATCTGCATGCCCCCGTCTCACTTCTTCGAGGGCGAAAGAATTGGTCGAGTCGATGGATTCAAAATGCCTTATCTTTGATCCGATGGGCAGTCCAGCAAAAAGTTGTTCTATGTCTTTGATGTTCACGACGAGATTGTGCCGTCGAAAGCAGGTTTCTGCAATCGTTTGAGAGAAATAGCTATGCATGTCATTGCCGATGTTTGTGTAATTCCCTTAGGAGTTGGCGTTTCTGTCTCCAAATATGTCGCCGCATGCCAAGGTGTCTTCGATGAAGCAGGTTTGAGCTACAGAATTCACAGTTATGGCACGAATTTAGAAGGCGAATGGGATGTGGTCATGGATGCCATCAAGAAGTGCCACGAGGTCGTGCATCATATGGGTGCCCCCAGGCTTTCGACGCAGATAAAAGTTGGGACACGGATAGATCGTTCTCAGACGATGGCTGACAAGATTCGGAGCGTCGAAGAAAAACTCTCTTAGGCAAGATCAACGGGGTGCGTTGATGATCACTGCGAGATGAGAACGACACCGCAGAGAGCGACGATTGTGCCTAAGAGGATGCGAATAGGAATCGGCACGCGCTCTTGCCAAGCTGTCATTGGAACTAAGAAAACAGGTGTCAGGGAAAGAACCGCGGCTGCCACTGCCGGTTTTGACTCATCAATGGCGACCATCATTGTCAAGATACCCAAGTAGGTGCCCAGAAACACGGGAAGCCAGCCCATGCGAAAAACTTGTTTGTCAAAGATGGTCCTGACAACGAAGCTGCCCCGTCCGATGGCGGCTAGCCCGAGACTCATGCCTAAAGCCGCCCCCATGAGCCGAATAAAACCTGTGTGGATCGGATGATTGGCTCCTGTTGCTTCCTTGGCGATCAAGATACCTGCAGCTTGGCAGAAAGAGGCCAGAAGACCCCAGAGGAGACCTCGGGTCCAGTCCTTCTTGTTGTGATTGGCTTGTGGTTTTTGGTTGCGTGTGACATCAATGACCCCCAACATGACCAAAAGCACCCCATAGAATTCCAGAGTTGATAAAGGCGTAGCAGAACCAAAGACATGGAACAGCAGTAAGAACACGGGATTGGTCGCGTGAATCAAGGCAGCTTGCCTTGGACCAAGCTTGTCGATGGCTTGAAAGAAACCGAAGTCTCCGATGGCCATGCCCACAACCCCAGACGCCAGAAGCAAATAGGATTCCTCCCAATTGGGGAGGGGGATGTCACCCAAGAATACCAAGGCAGCACTACTCAAGGCAAAGAGCACACTGGCCAAGCAGACCTTGTAGAGGTTGCATGCCAGGGCACCGCGCTCAGCTAAGAGCTTGTGAAACAGGAGGATGGAAAATGACCAAGAGAGGGTGGCGAAAACTCCGGCAGCTGGTCCAATGAGTTGATTCATGGGAGGCGAGGGTCAAAGGCTTCTCGTTCCATGATGGCTTTGAGTTCGGGAGAAAGGGAACGGTCAAAGTTCACGATTGCATCTTTCCAAGAGCCATAGGTTGGGTTTGGCAAGATGAACCAACCTTGGCCCCAATTCTGCTGATATGACCGGGAGCTTTCTTCTCGGGTTACCTTGTCGGTCTTGGCCCCTGAGCAGAAATCGCCATAGTCGTCGCCAATGAGCATGAGGATGCGGTGAGTCTTGGCTATCATGGCCCTTCGACTTCCTTTGTCCGAGAGCCAGTCCTTTTTTTCGTTCTTCATAAGAACCGTGTCCATGCTCTTGCTCAGTGGGAAGCCGTATTTCTCCAGATTTTTCCTGGTTGATTCCTCTAAACGAGCTTCGCGATTCGTGACGTAGAAAATCTCGATTCCCATTTGAGCCGCTTTGGTCAGGAAAGGGAGGGAGCCGGGAACGGGATATGCCGCTTCTTGGTGAACCCAAATATCCCAGGTTTTACTTTTGTAACTTTCATTCTTAAGGACCAAGCGGGCTTGGTAGGGCGAATTGTCTAAGACCGTTTCATCGATGTCGACAATGATGGCTGGTGTTTTCTCGCCGCGTTCTTGGTCTGCATATTGCTCGATTGCAGCGGTCCATTGTGGATCACGCAGACGTTTCTTAAGGGCTGCTTGGGCCAGGTTGTAGGTTTGGTGGCAATGAGCCCGCCATTCCACTGAAGATTGGACCCAAAGAGTGGCGTCGAATGTGCGGTGGTGGCAGCTCTTCGGCGATGAATCGGCGTGAATGCCTAAAGCTGTCAAAAGTGCGATTGTAGCCAGTAGAGTCTTGAACATGAGAGGCCTCCAAGCCGATGGATGATCCGAGTTGTCCAAGATAGGAAGCTCAGAGCAAAAGCAAAAGAGGGAGCGGCTAAACCTTTGTGTCCTTCATGAAGGAAACTTCACTTCAAACGATTGTTGAGGCTGCGTAAATGAGTTTCAAACTCCCTAAGACGGTCCGGGCTGATCTCCTTGTTGCCAAAGAATGCATCGCAGAAAATCTTGGCCACGTCCCGGAGGGGGTCTTGATGTTTGGCATAGTCGGTCGCCAAGCGTTTCGCATGCTCGAAGGGGGTTTCTTCTGGTGCCCGTTGATTTCGCCAGCGGGATAGATGTTCTTGCCACTGAGCATAACGTGCAATCACGATTTCTCGTGGGGAGTCGGCGGTTTGAGCAGACAAGGGGGGCGTATTTCTAATCTGGGTGCCACGGGTGGTAATGGTTTCAGGTCTTGAGCCTCGACTTTTTCGCGGGGCCACTCGGGGGCGCTTGAGGAATGCGATGAAGAAAATAAGCCCAATAGAGCCAAACAAAACCATGATAGCACGGTCTTGGTTGTAGGCGTCTGACACCAAGCCGAACAAGCGAGAAACGCCTCTTTTCTTGTCGGAACTGCTTCGGGACTTGCTGTGTCCTTGAGCGCCGGTCTTTTTCGTTGTCGCTTCATTTTCTTGGCCCATGACACTGCGGTCATCGACGAATGCTGTGGCGTCATAAGGGAACCAACCTTGGCCTTCGATGTAGTATTCGGCCCATACATGAGCGCTTCCTTCGGTGATGATGTAGCGCTGTTGAGCACCATCCCAGGTGTGCCCCAAAAATCCCTTGGCCAAGCGGGCAGGCACGCCAGAAGCTCTGAGCAGGAGGCAAGCGGAGGTGGCAAAGTAGGTGCAGTCTCCAACACGGGAAGAAAGCAAGAAGTTCTTCAATTGGGTGTCGCCACGGCGTCGTCTCTCCGCCCAAGTTGTGGTGGTATCGTAGATGAAATTCTTGGCGTAGAACAACTCCAATTTTCTCAGTTTTACCCCCAAGGAATCTGCGTCGCTGAAGATACTGCTTGAGAGTTCTTTGAGGTCGAAGCCGATGTTTTTTCGGTTGGGGAGTTCCGTGTGGAGATCTAAGGGGTGATCCCTTCTGGCTCCGATCCCTTTTCCTTTCCTGAGTGCATTTCGCGAGAGGCCCAGTTCAATTTTGTCACCTTCAATTTGAGAAGGCTTGTTTTCGGCGAAGAGCGCAACCTCACCACTCCAATTATGACCGATGGTGACATCTTTTGCTTCCGATGTGAGGAGCTTGGCCGTGATTGCGTCGTAGCGAATGGGAAAAAGGGCGGTTTTGGGGGAAAGGCGCTCCATGACGTATTGGGTGTTAACAATCAATGATGGTTCCCGCCGTATGAAGACGCGCTTATTGGATACTTCGAAACGAGTCTTTCGGGCCGTTTCCCAGGTTGATCCATCGTGACGAACTTTGTCGAGTATTTGGACGCGCCAAAGAGTGTTCTTGTTGGTTTTCGGCCGCAGTGGTGGTCGCAGCTCGATGCCCCTGCTGCGGGCTTGGAAGGCAAAAAGCGGCTCTAAACTTTTTCGAGCTTTTCCTAAGTCCGAGAGTTTGAACTCTGTGCTCCAACCGATCAACCGACTGGTATCGGCAGGGGGAGCGAGCTGTCCCCAGGCGCTATCTTTCTCACCCAATAAGGTCCGCGTAGTGGCTTCACCGCCGACGAAGACTATGATGGAGACCAAGAAGATGCCGATCATCATCTTGGCGCCATGCCACAGCTGAAGTTGAGGACGGGCGGTGTAGGCATGGATATCAAACAGCTGATGCCTGATGGGGGCTGCAAGGAAGAAAATGCTGACAAAAGTGAGGCCCCAAAAGAGGCCCCAGGGGCGTCCATCGACCAGCCCAATACTGAGTGCCCCGAAGGACAGGGCGTCATGGAGCCGATAGGTCTGCACCTGAAACAAGAAGAATGCCGAAGCCCAACTGGTGAGCAAGATGATGGCAACCTCTTGGCCCATTCCTAAATTTAGGTCAATGCCTGCGGATATATAGTTCCATCCCGTCGCACCCACGCCAATGGCGAATCCGACAATGCTCAGGCAAATGACAAAACTCGTCGCTGAGCTCTTTGGCCATGGGCGGGAGCGAAAGAACCGGGCGACGGCCTGGGGAATCATGGCCCAAAACGCAAGAATTGGCCCGTCGATCCAGGGGCTCTCCCAAGTGTTGATGGCGGACAAGAATAAGACCAAGGTGGCACTGAGAGCACAATCGCAGAGGAAAAGTCTCGTCTCTGCCCTACGAGCCCCAATGATTGTGGGACTTCCTTGCTTCACTTTTTTTTCTCCTCTTGGGGTTGGGGCCAACCGATCCAAACGTGTTGAATCCCGTCGATGAGTCCACCAGGTGCTGGGGTGAGGACGGCTTCGTCACCGGGTGAGGGCAAAGCGGCAACGACGACATGGTGTCCCGCGTCTTGAAGACGATGCAGGATAGCGTTGGAACGCTCCCGATGCTCATGGTTGACAGTTGTGATGACGCAGATTTGAGAAGGGGGCTCTTGCTTCTCCAAAAGCGATGTGAGAACGATCGGCAAAGTGAGGGAAGGGCTCAAACTTGCATCAGCCAATCTCTCCATCAAGATGAACATATGTTCGGTTGAGCGACCGATGGCCAAGTAATCGCTGCTTCTGTTTCCTGTTACCAGGGCAACAGATTCTCCGCAGCGGTTCGCCCGATGAGCTAATGAAGCAGCTAAGCGTGTTGATTGGTCTAGAATGCCCACACCCACACCGGGTGCGTCAACGGACACGTTTCGATCCACAACAATGATCAGCCCACCTTCCGACTCGGCGAGAGTTTGGCGAACAACAAGAGTATCCCGACGGGCACTTTGCTTCCAGAGGATGCGTGAGCGAGGATCTCCGTGCCGGTATTCACGGACACTGAGGAATTCGTTGGACACACCCATGCGTCGATGTTGTTCTGTGATGCCCAAGCGAGCTAACCCTGTGGCAAGAAGGAGGCTTCTTGGGATCTTGTGAATTCTCGGCAGGACAACGACTTCATTGTCGGTTTGTAAGAGTCTACGACATTCAAATAGGCCGAAAGGGTCGCTGATTCGAAGGAGAGCGGTACTGGCCCGGTATCGCCCCCGGTTGACTTCGCAACGAACTTCGTACTGACGCTCAGACGTCTTGCCAGGATCTAGGTCAGCGGAGAATAGGAGGCGTCTTCGGGTCGACGGAGCTACTGTGGGCCATTCGCTGAAGCGGGCATGAACATGGGGGCGAAGAGTCTTGTTTTCAAGGGTCACGCGGACTTTGATCATGTCTCCTTCGAAGATGCGGTTGGGACACTTTTGGGTGAGGACGATTTCTTCCGCTGCCCGGCGGACGATATGATTGAGGTAGAGCGTGAGGCAGATGAGCATGGCACCGAAGGCCGCGGTTGATGGGGAGTCTTGTCGAATCCCAGCAAAGATGGAGATGCCGCCAATGATTGACAGGACCCAACCAGAACCACAACTTGGTGTAATGGCAGTGAGCATCTGAAACTCAGTTGGAGAGTTCTTGAGAAGAAATAGGGACTGGGACGCTGCGAATGATTTCATCGATTATTTGTGCCATGGAACCTCCGGCGTATTCCAGCTTGGCGTCAGCGATGAGTCGATGGCCGAAAACGGAGGGAGCCACCTCTTTGATGTCGTCAGGGGACACGTAAGTCGCTCCTCGGAGATAGGCCCAAGCCTGGGCTGTTTTCATCAATGCGAGACTTCCTCGGGGGCTTAGACCCAGTCGGAGGTTGGCGTGGGATCGAGTTGCATGGGCCATAGCAACGATGTAAGTGCGAATCTCATTGGTCACTTTGACCCGCGATGACAGTTCTTGGCAATGGCAAAGTTGTTCAGCGTTCATGACTGATTTGAGCTGGTCAATTGGTTCTGAAAGTTGGTGGCTTTCGAGGATGCGCTCTTCGCTGCGGGCATCAGGATAGCC
>WFTN01000549.1 GCA_015485455.1 Planctomycetota bacterium
GTGCCTTCGAGGCGAATACTTAATTGTCAATCAAGTGAGAAAGATCACCAACGGCCTCGTCCAAATCGGCATAGCCATTGCTTACTTTCTTCATCATCATTCCATTGCCCTTGCGGGTTTCCTCACGACTGTAACCATCGGGCCCAGGTTTGATCGCGATCGAACGGTTGGTGTCGCCCCCCATGTCTTTGAGGAGTCGCCCGCCCATGGATTCTTTCTTGAAACGATCCATTTCCTTGGGCAACAAGATTGCCGCAAGGTCACGATTCCATCCCGTTTGAATGCGGCTCCAATCTTTCTCCCAAGTTGGAATTTCAATTTGATAGCCGTCGTCGGTTTCTTTGACCACCGCGTGAATCTTCTCTTGCTCTTTGATCTTTTCTTCAAGCTGCTCAAAAGCAGCCACAAGAGCTTCTTCTCGCGCAGGCTCTAAGTCCAGCAATTTTGCAATGTCCCG
Source organism: Planctomycetota bacterium (assembly GCA_015485455.1). GTDB lineage: Bacteria > Planctomycetota > DRQF01 > S139-23. The sequence continues at coordinate 458 of WFTN01000549.1, forward strand.
AGGCCCGGCTTTTTCTTCTAGTTGGGCACCTTCAGCTTGACGTTTCTTGAAGTCTGCCACGGATGCTTCGACCTTCTCTTTTTCTTGACGAAGGGACGCCATTTCCTCGGCCTGACTTGCTTTCGCCGTCGACAATTCTTTCACTTTCGCTTGAAGATTCTTGATCAAATCCGCTTGTTTCGCGAACGCCATTTCCCCTTCTTCTCCCCGAGGAACCCGACGGGGAACAATGCCTACGCGCAAGTCATCTTTGTCATCCCCTCGCGAGACATGAGCCGTTTCGCCTGGCCCAATTTGGTCGGCGTCGCCACCATCACCGCGAAACACAACAGCCCCTACCAGAACGCCGACAGTCAAAATTCCTGCTGAACTCAAAACACTCTTAGGGTCCACGGCTCTCTCCTCTTCGTACGACACATGAAAACTTGCATTCTTCGTAATAACGGATCCAAAATCGGTAACCACTTCAAAAGCCTCTCTTCCCGGCGACACATCCAAACCGATGCCGCCTTCATAAAGGCGAATAAGACGGGGGCCAAGAAACTCATAGCGAGCTTCGGGTGACAAGGCAGAGACGAGGGCTCGGTCTGAGACCCTATCGTTCTTGACTTGCTTCAGATTCATTCGCTCGGAGCCATAAGCCCCCAAGAAAATCGCAATCAAAAACAAGGCCAACGCCATCACGGGCTTTGGCACGGGCCGTCGTTCTTTGAGATCTACCCTGTCAGTCACCTTCGTCAACGAAGCCTCCAGCGCCTGAACTTGGCTCAAAGAAGTCCTGCACCTGGAGCAGGCAAGAAGATGTTTAGAAACCGACGCCTCCTCATCTTCCACTAAGGCTCTTAGCTGCCAGGATTCAAGAAGTTCTTCGACTTCTGGACATTTCATTTCCACTGCCCTCCTATGGTCTTCCTCAATGTGGCCAAACCCCGGGCGACCCATGTTCTGACGGTTCTCTCTGGACAATCGAACACGACCGCCAACTCTGTGAAAGAACAGTTTTCCAAATAGCGTAAACGAACTGCGCTGCTATAGGGCTCGCGGAGGTCATGAACGGCAGCTCGTAGTTCTTCCTTGGCGATCTTTGAGATGGTTTGGGCGGCAACCCTTTCTTGGTTCGCCCCCAGTTTCTTCTCCACCCGTCCACGCAAGCGATCAATAGACCGGCGCTTCACCACTTGCATCAGCCAAGCCTCAGGCCGGCGAGGTTTTGGGCCTTGATACTTGGTTAGGGTGAGAAAGACTTCATGAACCACATCTTCGGCGTCATCCCGATCGTTGACGACCTTCTGTGCTCGGGCGATCAGCTGATCACGAAGACCAAGAGCCTGATCGAGCAGGCTCGGCCCTTCGCGCCTACGACCTTGATGTGATGTAGTTGTGTCATTCATAGCGTCATGGGGATGACGCAGGCGGTCACACTTTTGACTCATTCTTTGCGAAAAATGACGGATTTCGGCATGAAAGCGGAGTTGCTACGCGAATCCAACCCGCCAATCCTCAAATGTGGGTAGATCCGCTGAACCAACCAGGGGATTGAGCCGTGTCCACCAAACGATCCCGCGTCGCCCCACCATACAGACGCAAATATCGCGTGTCCAAGCGAGCTGACTACGATCGAGCTCTCATCAAACTCGGCAGTATCACCATTTGGCTGTCCACTTCTGCCATCAAGATTAGAAGCCCGTGCTTATTATTCAGAGATTCACATCTCACTTTCCCATCTCTCTTGATGTGCTTTTCATTGCTTGCAGTCGAACTCGCTCCGAGATGTCGGCGCGAGACGCAAGTTTCAATGCTTTGAAAACGATGTTGCTCTTCCGGGCAAAAGTAGACAATGACTCAGCTGCCTCTTCGCGCACCATGCTGCTGTTAGCCGACCGCAGAAACCGCATGAGTGGCTCGACAAACCGTTCATCGTCAATGCCGCTTATCAAGCGCAACACTCGTAACTGCGATGTTGCATCAATCGAACCATTGAGAACCCCAAGCGCGAACGTTCGCGCATCGTCTGGCAATTCGTTGCTTACGCCCCGCACCATTTGCAGCGCCATGACCCTCTCTTTTTCAGGGAGGCTCTCATTCGAGACGCGTTGGAGATACAGATTCGACACTTTTCCACGAAAGTCTGAATTCGCTGTTTGTCCTAAGTCACGTGAGATTTCAATCTTCTTTGACAGCAGGCCTTCAACCGTTGCTTCCATTCCCTGGAGCCTCTCCAAGGCAATTTGTTGAGGAGATCTCAATGGGCCAATTGCGACAGCATCTTGCGACATTTCTTGGGTCGCCCGATTTTCCAGATCAGTCAGTTTCGTCTTCAAGTCCGCCAAACGAACATTCAAGTCATCCAATCGTCCCTCAGAGATTTCGAATGAGTATTCACTTAGCGTCTCCTCTGTATCTTCCATGCCGCGAAACACGGACAGAATAGACACCACGAACGCCCCAAAGATAAAGAAGTAGATGAAGAAATTCATCAAGTTCGCTCCCTCAACATTCACAAAATTATTGTCTGCACGAAAAAATTGGACAAGAATCTCCACTGCAGAAGACTGCCCCAAGGACACCACTTTCAGTGGGCACTTTTCATCATTTATCTCTTTCGCCAAGGCTCTTCTGGGCTTGGGCTCTAACCGCAATTGACGCATCGCTTGCAATCGCAGACTTCAGAGCATTTATGACCTCAAGATCGTCGGAAAAAAAGGACAAACTCTCTGCCGCTTCTTCGCGCGCTTGCGCAGCAGTGTCACTACAGAGCGCTTTGATCAATATTGCCTTAAACTCCGGATGCCCAATGCCCTTTATGTATCGTAGAATATTTACACGACATGCCACATTGCCTGGGGCAAAGGCAAATTTCTTGACAAATTCAATGACCTCTTTGTCAAAGGCCATTGAGTTCCCTCGAAGATATCCCATGTGAAATACTCGCTCCGTCAATGGCAAGGAATCATCCAGAACCTTATTTCGCCGAAACTGCCAGTAGGTCCAACTAGATCCAACTGATGCGTTTTTCCTTTGGGCAACTCCGCTCTTCAAAATCCGATTCAATTTCGCCTCCAAATTGTTCAATTTCTCTGGTGACAATTCGGTGGGTTGTGGTGAACTTGCTGCGATGTCAGTTGGCTCCCTGGAGTTCAGAGACAACTCGCAAAGATCAATTCTTTGTTCCATCGTTGATACTTGTGATTCGAAGCTATTGATTGCACGCCTAAGCTCCTGATCGACGTTCGAATTCTCATTTGATTGGTTGCCACCCGAAGCGTTGCAATAGTCCACGATACATAAAACGAATGCGCCCGCACTCAAGAAGAGAAGAAACCAACGGTTCTTTTTCTGAAAACTCATCTTGTGCGCTCCAATACGATCTCTGACCAATTGCGAACTTGGGGCGAAGGATCATTGAGAGACACCTTGAGGCTTTCTCTCACAACGTCCGAATTTGCATAGCTGCGAAGCTCTCGAACCGAACGTTCGCGAATCTCTGATGCAGAACTATTGTGCAA
>WFTN01000550.1 GCA_015485455.1 Planctomycetota bacterium
CGATCGGCCAAGAACCCCTTCTACCAAATCTACCGTATGGACCTGGAAACCGGTGATACAGAAAGAATCTCGCCTGGCATCGGCAAGACGACCTGTTCGTGGATTCACCCAGACGGCAAACGCGTCTTGTTCGCCTCGACTCACGAAGACCCCCAAGCCTTGGTCAAGATGAAAGCCGAACTTGACTTTCGTGCCTCTGGACAAGAGCGCCGCTATGCCTGGGACTACGACGATTCTTATGAATTGTTCGTTTATGATCCAAAAACCGGTGAGCGGAAAAATCTGACCAACACAATGGGCTACGACGCGGAAGGCAGCTACTCCCCTGATGGGAAATGGATAGCATTCGCTTCCAATCGCTCTGGATTCACTGAAAAGCTTTCAAAAGCCGATCAGCAGCGATTTGACAAAGATCGCTCTCTCTTCATGGATATCTACATCATGAAGGCTGATGGCTCCCAAGTGAAGCGCCTCACCAAAGCCCGCGGCTACGACGGTGGCCCCTTCTTCAGTCCAGACGGCAGCCGTATTTGCTGGCGTCGTTTCTCAGAAGACGGCATGCGCGCCGAGATTTTCACCATGAACGTCGATGGCAGCGACAAGAAGCAATTGACTCACATCAATGCCATGTCCTGGGCACCCAGCTTTCACCCCAGTGGCGAATATCTGATTTTTTCCACCAATAAGCACGGCTTCGGCAACTTCGAGCTCTACTTGGTTGACAAGAATGGCGAAGGGAAACCCATCCGTGTTTCCTTCACCGACAAGTTCGATGGCCTTCCGATGTTCCATCCTGATGGAAAATCATTGGCCTGGACCTCCCAAAGAACGCCCAACGCCAAATCGCAAATCTTCATCGGTAAGTGGGATCACGCCAAGGCACTGGCACTTATCAAATCCCAACGTATGCCAGCCAAGAGTCGTCCCACTTCTAAGCCAACAACAACATCACGGGCCACCTCTCAACCCAGCCAAGTGGCCATGACTGACTACCGGCGCATCGCCTTTGTGATGAATAAGTTGGGGATTGAGACTGACCCCAAGATTTCCGTGGATGACCTCAAGCTGCATTTGGAGACTCTGGCTTCCAACGCCACAAAAGGTCGCTTCACTGGTTCTATGGGCGAAGAACTGGCGGCAATTTATGCTGCCCGCCGCTTCCAAGACATGGGCCTTTCTCCCTTGTCACAAGCCCGCGCCGACAATGGCATTGAATTGGATGCCCAAGGTGCCACCATGGCTTTGGTGTTGCGGACCGAAGGCAACATTCAAGAGTTCAAGTTCAAAATAGATACAGATCCGAAAATCACAGGAACGGGACACAACGTTGTCGCCGTTCTCAGAAGTGATGCTCAAGACAAACTTCCAGCTATCGTCTTAGGTGCACACATCGACCACTTGGGCACCCAAGGGGGCTCCTTCTCTCGCTCCAAGAAGGAACACAAGAACAAGATTCACCACGGAGCCGATGACAACGCCTCGGGTGTGGCGACACTTCTTGAGGTTGCTGAGTATCTCAGCGACATGAAGAGCCGAGGTAAGCTCAAGAGCCGTCGAGACATCATCTTCTGCTGTTGGTCGGGAGAAGAATTGGGCCTGCAAGGGTCAAAATACTTCACCATGCTCTTGTGGGAAATGGCTGGCCGTCCAGCAAGTCTTAACGGCAAGTTCGCTGCCTACGTCAACATGGATATGGTCGGACGTTTGGACAAGAAACTCACCATTCAAGGTGTGGGTTCAAGTTCAATTTGGCGAGGGGAGATCGAAAAACGCAACGCCCCCGTGGGCCTCAACATCGCCCTCAACGATGACGTGAAGCTACCAACGGATACCACAAGCTTCTATCAACGGGGTGTTCCAATTTTGGCCCTGTTCACGGGTGCTCATACGGACTACCACCGATACACCGACACCGTCGACAAAATAAATTACGACGGCATGGCAGAGATTGGCCGCTTCCTAGCTCTTTTGGCCCGGGGACTTTCCTTGCGAGAAACCAACCCTGATTTCATTCAAGTGAGCGAAGAGGTTGAAGTGAAATCCCGCAGAAGCTCAGGTGTAACCTTGGGCACAATCCCAGACTATGCTGAAGCTGATATTCCAGGTGTTCCACTTCAAGGTGCTGTTGAGGGCGGCCCAGCAGACAAAGCTGGAGTCGAACCCGGTGACATCATCGTGGAACTCGCCGGCGACGAAGTCAGTGACATCCATACCTTCATGGCAGCATTCGCCAAACTGAAGGTGGGAGTCCCTGTCAAAATGATCGTGGTTCGCTCCGAGAAAGAAGTGGAACTGACTATTGTTCCTGGGGCTCGGGAATAGGCTCCACCAGAAACATGCACGACCTTGAGACCCTGACCCATAGATCAGTGGTCTGAGCACATCGAGAGCCGTTGGCCTTTGCCAACGGCTCTCTTTCGTCTACTGCACTCAATTCGATAGAATCGCAGAGTCTTCCTGACTACATCGCTTCAAATCGCTCGGCGAATTCCAGCCCTTGATTCTTCAGCTCTTCTAATGCCGGCTCATAGATCGAGGGCAAGGTTGGAATGTGGCAACCACTCTTGCGTATCTTACCCTGTAAGATTAATTTCACGCCGATGGCCGCAGGAAGTCCAACGGTCTTGGACATGGCTGTGAATCCCCCGGGCTCGCCAAAGGCGATCAAACAAGAAACAACACGTTCCCGGCGCCCTTGTTGCTCCGGATAGGAAATCTCCAATTCGTGTTGCAAAATTGCCATATCTCGGCCCGTTTCTGGCAGAGGCAACATCTTCACCAAGAGTGAAGTGAGAACCTGGGCGCCGGTGTTCCCTCGAGAGACAACCAAGTCCTCTGAGAACAATCCAAGCCAACGTAGCTTCTCCATAATGCTGCCCGTCGGGTTGATTTGCAACCAAACGGCAACCCGCTGCTCCACCGACGACCCTGTCGTGGTGAGAGGCAAGAACATTTCAACGACATCACGATATCGTTTCGTCTCGAGGTTAGGGATCTCGATGGTGTCATTGGTGAGACCCAGTTTCACAATGTAGTCCCATGTCTCACACCATCCAGGATAGCGCAGCGTTCCGCGGATCATGGTTTCGACGTCTTCCAAGCCAAAGATCTTCTTGTAGGCCAGAGAATCTCGGTTCGGGTAAGCTTCTAGACGCCCAATTCCCTCAACATGAGCATCCCATGTGTGATGAAACATCTCGTGATAGGGAATTACTTTGAATTGCCCGTCCTCCATGTATTGAGCGCCGTAGGCCCCAGCAATGGCGACATTCCGTGGATTCCAGGTTATGACGTAGCCAAGGGGATTCGAGTCGGCGGTGTCAGGAGCAGGTAGTCCGCTGCCATAAGAGCGAAACCCGTGGATCACAGCGCCTGATGCCCGGACCTTCTTGATGATGCTCATGGCGGACATGTGATCGAGGCCCGGATCCATGCCCATTTCCGAAAGAATGATGACACCTTTTCGGCGAGCAGAAGGGTCGAGAGCGCGGGTCTCTGCGTCTCGATAAGAAGCAGTAACCAAGTTACGTCCAAGCTCAACACAGTCCTGGGCGACAATCCGATGAAATTCTGGTGCCAACATCGAAACGACGATGTCAGACTTGCGAATTTCGCTGCGCCGCAGCTCTGCGTCATGGACATCAAAAGGAATCGCATCCCCCCGACTGGAATCCCCCACTCGACTTTGGGCCAAATCACAATCAAGATCTGCGACGGTGACATGCCAATCTTCGACCTCAGCGTATTGAAGCAACTGGTGGATAAGATAGGGAGAGCTTTGTCCAGCTCCGATGACGAGGACCTGTTTCATCTTAGATCTTTCTTCAAAAACGACGTTCTGATGTCCGCAACACTATACTCCTTGCCCCCTGAGTAGATCAAACCTTGCATTGAGGCGGTTTGTGTCTACCCTGTA
>WFTN01000551.1 GCA_015485455.1 Planctomycetota bacterium
GTCCAAATGTGATCGTTGGCGATCTCAACGGCATCTCTAACTTCACTGTCAGCGGTGGTATTGACGCCTTCTCTGTCGGGACGACCTCATGTAATGTCGGCGACGCAAACCTCTCTTGGATCGCCGGAAACAATCTTCATCCGGTTATTGGTCAACATGCTTTTCGCATGAAGGATGGCCGTTTCGAGCAAATCGGCCAATCATGGCTGAAGCATGGATTCTTCGCTTTGAGCCAAACCCTCTGCGATAACTGCCCCACTCCTTCTGACGGAACCTACCTGGCCGTTGGTTGCTCAGACCCATACAGCTCCGGACTGAACGGACAACAATCTGGCCTCGGTCCTAAGTTTGAGGTGAACGCCTTCAATGGTGTCTATCCTTATCCTTTCACCGGACAAGGTATGACGGGAAACAGCATCTACAAGCGTCTTCAAGTTAAGACCTCAGATTTGGATCCAGCACAAAACGGCGGCGCCATTTATATTGTTGAAGGTCAGTACGTTTCCCAGGACGAAGCTCAAGGTGGCAATGGCGCCGACAGTGTTTCCTGGCGGCGCGTTTCCGTTTCGGCTTCTGGTGGCGACTATAACATGTCGCTCATCAGCGGTGAGCCTACCCACCGGCAGCAAGCAGCACTGGAGGCTTGGGAGGCCTTAGACTCCGCCGTTAACGTCATTCCTGTCGACGTCCCCGGCGAAGGACGTTTCTGGGCTGGCATTCGTTCTGCTTCCATGGTTGGAGGCGGTTATCGTTTTGATGTTTCCATCCAGAACATCAACTCAGATCGTTCAGCCAACGGATTCGAAATCGAATTCCCTGCCGGGGCGAACATCACCAACGTTCAATTCCATGATGTGGACTACCACAGTGGTGAACCATTTGATGGCACCGACTGGACTTCTACCGTCGACAACGTCAACAACAAGATCATTTGGTCTGGAGTTGACTTTGCCACAGACACCAATGCCAACGCGATTCGTTGGGGCAACATGTTTAGCTTCCATTTCGAAAGTGACATAGCCGCTAGCGGAGCTCTGGCTGCCAAACTCATTCTCTTCAAGCCTGGAACGCCAACGGATGTAACATTCAACTTGGCACCAAAAGGTAGCATGGCAGTCACCGCTGGTAACTACCAGGGTGCCAACACAAATGAAGACTTCCCTCAACTCCTGCAAGTGCGAGTTCTTGACGGTTCAGGAGCCCCGGTTTCAGGTGGTGCGGTTGCATTCACCAAACTCTCAGGCAACGCATTTCTTCCTGGAAGTAGCGTAGTCTTGACCGATTCCAATGGTTTCGCAAGCCACTTAGCCCGAGGCGCAACCACCCCTGGAGAAACGATTTTCCAGGCTGAACTCTTGGGCTCTGGTGAAAAGGCCGAGTTCACTGTATTCACCCGTCGATTCCGCACATTCTGGACCCCATCAACTGGCAACCTCTTGTTCTTCACAGAAACAGAGCGACCAGGCATGCTGCTAACTTTGGCTTACGATGCTCCCCAGACTCCTATTCCAACTCCTTGGGGCTCGATCCATACAAGCATCTTGAATCCAGGCATCGACTTCGGCGCGGTTTCCAGCACCGGACTCATTGGCGACTATGTCCCAGCCTTGGTTACCAATTCCACCGGCATCAACATCATTACATTCGGTGGCAATCAAGGCCTCGCTGGCGCTGGCTTTACCGCAGTCTTCCAGATGTATGGCTATTACACCAACGAACTCGGAATCGGCAATTACTACATTTCCAACCCGACTTTCATCAACTTCTAAGAAACTGACGTAAGCGCGTTGAGCAATTCGAACCCTCGGACTTCATCGTCCGGGGGTTTTTTTTGGCCTCAGCTATTCCTTATCATGGTCCAAGATGCATGGACAGTCCATGGCCTCAGCCATAGGATATCCCTGGTCGGTGAGTCGTGACAATCAGTCCATTGAATGGGAAAACCATGAACAGAATCGCAGCCTTCGCCCTGGCAATAGCCTTCCTCTCAATTTCTTCCCACGGCCAAGAAGCGGCCAAGCTGGATGTTCCTTGGATGTACAGCTACGACGCCTACATGATTCGCGCTTCAGCGGAAACCAAGTGGCTCAGCAATGGTGACTTGCTCTACTACCTGCCCACCCGGGAAGGACTCCAGAAGGGCGTCATGAGAGTTAACCTATCCACCGGGGAAACGGTCACGTCCTTGTCCCTGAGGTCTGCTGCCATGTCCATGCAACAAATCGACAAACAAGCTGGAATCACTTGGTTTCCTGACGACTTTGACGACACAGGCAAGTGGGCTTTATGGAACATCAATGGCGACCTATGGGCCTGTTCCATGCCCTCGGGCAAAGTGAGTCGGTTGACGAAATCTGAAGAGGCTGAAAAATCAGCGCGGTTTTCGCCAGATGGCAAGAAGCTCGCTTTCATTCGTGGTGCTGACCTCTATTTCTCAGATCTAAAATCTGGCGAGGAGGTTCGTCTTACAGAAGGGGGCTCCGAAGTCATCTTGAACGGCACCCTTCCCTGGGTGTATTGGGAAGAAATCTTCGGACGAAGAGACTTGGGATATTGGTGGTCACCAGACAGCTCTCAATTGGCCTACTTTCACAGTGATGAATCAGAAGTCGGTGTCATTCCCTACATTGAGTGGAAGGACCCATACCCAACAGTCAAGGAGCAGCGCTATCCCAGGACTGGAACAAAAAATCCAACAGTAGAAATCCGCGTTGTCGGAGCCACGCAGGGGGCCTTGCCAAAAATCATTAAGTTAGTTGGTGACGCCGACTCCAAGGAATACGTTGTCCGTGTTTCTTGGCTACCGTCGGGTACAGGGCTCATCATCCAAACGATGAATCGCGCTCAAGACAAGATCACGATTCATCGCGTTGACTTGAAAACCGCAGGAATCGACGGACGCTACACCTCCCACGTTCTGTTTACTGAGACTGACCCCGGTTGGGTTCATCCCCATGACGACCTCATCATCTCCCCAAATGAAAAGCAGATTCTCTGGGTCTCCGAGCGCAGTGGATTTGCTCACCTCTATCTTTATGACATAGAAGGCAACCTCATTCGTCAGGTCACAAAGGGAGACTTTGCCCTCAGAGATTCAGGTGCTGTCTACTGGCTGAGACAAGCCGTGAAAGCAGTAGATTGGCAAAAGGGGGTTGCCTACGTTTCCTCCCTCAAGAAGTCGAGCATTGAAAATCAACTCTACCGCGTTGACCTCAAGACCGGTGCCATGTCACGCATCTCGCAGGGAGATGGCACCCACACCGTCATTTTCAACAAAAGCGGCACAGCCTACACCGACGAATATTCCCGGGCCGATTTAGCGCCGGCAAAGAACCTCCACAGTCCTGATGGGTCGATCACCAAGATCTTGAGCAAGTCGAAAATGTCTGGTGCGGAGGCCATGAAACTCCAATACCCAACGTTCTTCCACATCAAGACCGAAGATGGTTTCGAGATGCCAGCCTACATCATGAAACCCAAGGACTTCGACCCGAAGAAGAAATACCCCGTCGTCACTTATGGCTACGGTGGTCCATCTGCTCCAAAAGTGAGTGACAGTTGGATGGGCCGTGACATTTTCTGGAACAACCTACTTCTTCAGAATGGCTTTTTGGTTTTCTGTGTAGATAACCGCAGTGCTGCGGCTGTCTCGAAAATCGCTGAGAATTCACTCATCGGCGAAATGTACGGCCCCAGCGTTCTGCGTGACCTCTTGGAAGGTATTGCATGGCTGAAAAACCAGGATTTCGTCGATCCAGACCGAGTCGGATTGTGGGGTTGGAGCGGCGGCGGCAGTCTCACCATGTTAGGCATGACAGGGTCAGAGGAATTCAAAGCGGGCATCGCTGTCGCTGGGGTTTCCCCTTGGCAGTACTATGACACCTTGTGGGCCGAATCATCCATCAAGAC
>WFTN01000552.1 GCA_015485455.1 Planctomycetota bacterium
CTTTTAAACCCTATAGTAACAGCGTCGATGGTCCAACCGACAAGGCTCGTTGCCTTGGTGAGGTGCCCTACCTATATCCGGTCGGCGGCGAAGTCCCCCCATCGTTTTCTGCAGAGGGGGCGCACAACGGCGCTCTAGGGGCCTGCAAGCGCCATCCGTTGTGTTCGCGAGAGACCGACCACTACTCAGGGAATAGACTGCGTTGTTTGGTGTCTCTTTCCGGTACGGCTGAATCCAAGCGGGCTATCTGAACGGCACCATCTTTAATTGAAACTCGGAAGCGTGCCGAGTCTTCCTCGTAGGAAAAAATGACCCCCGGACCATTGGCCGTAGCGACCAAAGAACTTGCCGGAATCTCTACGAGTGTTCTACTGCGTTCCACTCCTCCAAGGTCAGCCGCCCGGACTTGCTCTTGCCGTTCAATCGGACTGTTTCGATGCGGCAACGCCGTCTCGATCAGAACACGTCCATCTTTGAAGCCACCCCTTTTTGCGGCCTTCTCCTTGGCAAGCCGTTCAATTTTGGCCCAGCTGTGATTGGTTGCCGTCGCAATGCCTTTGACCACTTCTAGCATATCCGCGATTTCTGCGGCTTGCTCGTCTGCATGGGTTGAACAGAGGAATTCCTCCATTTCCTCCAACAACTTTCCGGCAAGACCGACCGGCAAATCTGCCTTTGCGAGCTTGGCTTCTCTGACCGTCTCTCCCCCAGCGGCAATTGCAGCAGGTATCTTGTCTCTGACCAGTTTGCCAAAAACCTGTCGATTGCGCTTTCTGTAGTACTTGGGCGCATTGGAAAGGACAACAGGGATGCCCTCCTGGTCGAGCTTATAAAAAGCATGTCCGAGGATCGACCCCTCGACCTGAACGGGCATGGCTCTTTCTTTTGCCACTTTGACGATGGCATCCAAAAAGGCTTCATCACGTATGAGGTTCGCTTGCGGAGAAAGCCGAAGTGTCACTTTCTCTTCGGGGAGGCGTTGGAGATCGGAAGGCGTCTCAACATCGAATGGGCGGTATCGAACCTCTTGCCGAGGAGATGGATCAAGCACTTCGCGTGATCTAAACCAAGGCAAGTTCCGGCCAACCTGATATTCAGCTGGAATCTCGCAGAACCACATAATCTGGGCGTCTTCACCGAGCTTGTTTGCAATGCTTGCGGTTCTAGTTGCGATCTCCATCTTGTCTGCCTTCGAAAGTACTTGGTGACGGCCGCATTTTGTTTTTACGTTGCGGTAGTCCCACGTGCCGTCTTCGAGTTCTGTAAGAAATTTCGGTTTGAATGTCGTGCGGGTGTCGACAACCTTCTTTTGAGTTACGTTGATTTCATATGTGTCGACGGGAAGAACCTGGAGGCCATCTGGAAGCCCCCAAAGCGCATCGACGATGACGACCGGATTATTCGGTTTTGCATAGGCCCATGCGGCGGACTTGGCCGGAAGAAATGCATGGAAAAGGAACATGTAGTTTTGCTCCTTTATTCCAAGCTCTGCAAATTTCTTCATTGTATTTAGACACCAAGCCAACGCGCAATCTGCGTCCATAGTGTCCGTTCTGGGAAGATTGAACTTCTTGATGTCCTTTTGAATGCAGTCCGTTCGAACGACCAATCTGTTTCCTGTCAGGCTGGCCATTTCCTGTCGTAAAGCATCCCACGCCGACTGCTTCTTCTGTGCTTCGTTGAGAACCTTGGGTGATAGAGGATAGATGTGCGGCGCGACACCCAACGTTTCGAAGTCAAAATCAGACAGATTCTGGAGTTTGGGCCATTTTGTTTTCGCCCCCACTTCATAGGACGACAATAGGCTCGCCGCTCCCAGGTTGAGTGCAGCAGGAGCTTCGGTAAGGATGTCCTTTTTCGGATCAAGGCCGCGATCAATGGACGGCCACTCGAAGTCAATCTGAGCCAAATACAAAGTGCTTTCGTGCACCAGCCACTCCAGGTGACATCTTTCCTTGAACTGGTCGACGAGAAAGTGTGCGACCGACCGAAGTGGTTGATGCGGGATTTGGTTTCCGCAATGCAGACCTGCCAACGGGTCAGGTGCTGTTTTGAACTTTGAATTAATCCCTTTTGATGGAGCCCATTCAGGTTTCTCGAGTTCGTAGGACCATTGGTTGATGGTAGGGCTCACCCGATGTTCGTTCGACAAGTGCCCAGCAAACGTCACCGTTAGATGTTCCTGGACGACAACGCCTAGATCTTCGCTACTATCTACTTCATATGCAAGACGATAGAGTTTCTCCAAGTGTTCAACGACCTGTCCGAAATCCCAACCCTCTTGAAGCACAAGGCTGGCGAACTTACCCCTATCCGAAATGGTTTCATGAGTGCCGCTGGAGCGCAGGATGAGCCGTTGGTAGCTCTTGTTTCCTAGCCACTTTTTAAGAGCGACAACTTCATCGTTCGAGGATATAGGCTCATCCTTCTTCCACTGCTGGTTGGGCGCAATGGACAGTGCCGCAAAGTCTAGTCGCCACGCAGCAGGAATAAAGGACAAGCCAGCAGCTTTGACACCATATCTTCGGCTGATTTTCTCGTGAGACCTAAGATTTGCTATTTTCGGCGGTGCAACGTTGGTTAACATGGTCAGTTATCATTCAAAGTGCCGAAGATTTTCCTTGCCATATTTTGCATAGCGGCAAGAATATTGTCCGAGAAATAGCCGAAAATAAAGCCAAAACCCAAGAGTGTCAGGACGTCTTCGAAGCTTTCATCCTTGAGGAACGGAACAATTCCGGAAGCAAACAAGAATCCTGTGAAGAGCGAGACTATTGCCGAATTAAATGGGACAATAACACGCCAGGGCCAGCGATCGCGGTTCCAGATTCCCTTTGCAACCGAATGATAAAGCCATTTGAGATCAAAAACCGCTCCACCTATGAACCCTGCAAGGACCAATGCAATCCACTTGGCGTTTTCGACGGAGACATACACATCAAGAAAGTTGGAATATACATACCCATCGCGAGCGATACCCTCCGGCGGCTCGATTATCGATTCTAGCAGGAAGTAGCTGGGCAGGGCCAAATAGACTGATAGGAGTAAGAACTCCGGCACAATTTGAATCCAGGCACCAAGAGTATAGCGTGAGGTCCATTCTCCGACTTCACGTCCATCATCAAGATCGGTGGGGTCGTCGTCATCTTCAGGCATCAACACCCATCACTTTGAGCGTCTGATCGATCTTGTCGTAGAAAGGATACTCGTTGTAGTCCCACTTGTGGCTTTGACCTGTTTGTCCTGCGATTAGCTTTCTAAACCATTGCGATTTTGGCTCTGTTGCGGCAATGGAGATAGTCCGCTTTTGATCCGAAACATACCAATATTCGTCCCCACCACAGATATCGTAAGGCAGGACAAAACCATTCTTGAACGCCCAAGACTGCCGTGTTGATTGCGTCGCAAGACCAAGTAGGTCGAATTCAAGAGGTACGATATGAAGGTGCGCTTGATCGACTCCGCACGATACCTTCGATCCTTTGTTGCCACCGTGCTCAAACAGGAATGCTCGTCCGAACCCACTCTCAACCTTGTCGATACACTGTTCAACCAGGGCTTCGAGTTCGTCCCGAAACTCGGTCTTCAGGTCAGCAATCCGGCCAAGAGGAAATTTGGGCACCAAGAGAAGCCACCCCGCGACAAGCGAACCAAGGGAGGGTAACACGACGAAGTGCTCAGTCTCCGATATGACGCTATCGTATCTGTTCTGAGCGCTCGCTTGTCCGCCCAGAAACAGCCAATGGAATCTGTTTCGGTTTTCTTCACTGCGCACGAGCGTAAGGTCTTTTGGCATATTTTGATCCATCTCCACGACAACATACCACATGTAGCGCGAAAACGATAGGCTTCATACGGCTTGTCTGCCGA
>WFTN01000553.1 GCA_015485455.1 Planctomycetota bacterium
GCCTCACCCTCATCATCGACTCCATGATCGATCTCACAGATGCAGAAAGAGGTTTTCTCATTCTCATCGACGAGAAAGGGAAAATGAAAGTCAAAGTGGCGCGCAATTTCGACAACGAATCTGTCACCAAAGCTGACTACAAATTCAGCCACTCTATTGCGGAAGAAGTGGGCACCAAAGGAGAGGCCATCATTTCATCTTCGGCGCAAGAAGACAATCGTTTCGATTCCTTCCAGAGTGTCGAAACCCTCAATCTCAAGAGCATCCTTTGCGTGCCCTTCCGTCTCCGCGATCGCATTATTGGCGTCTTGTATTTGGACCACAGGTTCCGCGTCGGCAGTTTCACCACACGTGAACTTGAGATGATTCAATCCTTCGCCGACCCCGCAGCCATTGCCATCGAAAATGCCAGGCTGTACGAGGAAAACAAAGAGACCCAAAATGAACTAGAAAAGAGACGAGAGGAAGTCGAAGAACTCAACGCTATTCTCAACGAGAAAATCAAGGCGAAAGAAATCGAGTTGGCCCAGTTTCGAAGTCACGCTCCCAAGAAAGATGAATTCAAATTCGACTACTCATTTATCGTTGGTGATAGCCCCCGCATGATGGAGGTCTTCCAACTATTGGAGAGGGTCATTCCCTCTGATGTCCCCGTCCTTATCAGTGGAGAGACTGGCACAGGAAAAGAACTCATCGCTATGGCTATCCACAAGAACAGCACGCGCTCTTCGGCACCTTTTGTCAAAGAAAACTGTGCAGCGATTCCTGAGACCCTCTTGGAGAGCGAACTCTTCGGCTACAAAAAGGGCGCATTTACTGGCGCCGACAAAGACAAAGTTGGGCTTTTCAAACAAGCAGACAACGGAACACTTTTCCTCGATGAAATTGGTGAAACCAGTTCGGACATGCAAAAGAAGTTGCTCCGGGTCCTCCAAGAAAATGAAATCCGACCCGTGGGAGATCAGAAAACCACGCCAATCAATGTCCGTTTTCTTTCCGCCAGCAATCGCAACTTGAAAGAAGAAATCGAAGCCGGTACTTTTCGCCAAGATTTATTCTATCGACTGAATGTCATTGCCATTGAAATGCCTGCATTGAGGGATCGATTGGAAGACATCCCTCTCCTGGTTGATTTCTTCCTCGACAAGATCGCCAAGCAGAGTGGTCAAGAAAAGAAGAAAGTCGATACCAGGGCCATGAAACATCTCATCGCTTATCACTGGCCAGGAAATGTCCGCGAGTTAGAAAACGAAG
Source organism: Planctomycetota bacterium (assembly GCA_015485455.1). Taxonomy (GTDB): domain Bacteria; phylum Planctomycetota; family DRQF01; genus S139-23. Next base: position 1,255 of record WFTN01000553.1, read on the forward strand.
TGAGGAGAGCATGTGCTCTTGGGGGAGGCGTCCTAGGAATCGACGATTTCTCTTTCGATATTCAAAAATCCAGACCTTCAGTATCAAACACCACGGGCCAAGAGAGCCACTGGAAAGACATCGTCAAGATGACGGCCCACCAAAAGGAAAGGGAAATGATTCTCAAGGCATTGGAAGAAAACGACTGGAAGAAATCCGCTGCCGCCCGAGCCCTCGAAATCTCCCGGCCAACGCTAGACAACAAGATAAAAAACTATGGATTGGCAGCTTACATCCGCAGAGGAAAATCAAATCGCTAAATGGATTTTTGGCTAGGCATACCATGTCATTTTCCCCACAGTCCCCGTCCCTACCGGGGTTAAGGGACTTGTTGAAAGCGCTGATCTCGTCGTGAGATGGACTCCCTCTCCTCCGCCATTCATCCACGGTCGTTAAGTTTGCTTTACATTCTGACAAGCCAACACCATTCAGATAAAATTACATCAGTCATAAGTATCGCAGCTGTAAAGACTAAAGAGACGCAGATGGTTTCGCTAACAAGCTCAAGCGATGGCACAATCTTTGCTATTATGTCCTGGGAATGGTCGGTTCTCCTAATTGAGAACCTCGACGTACTTAATTGAGGATAATTCATTGACCCGAAGACTCATTGTTGAAGAGAACGCGGAGCGGTCAATTTTTGATTTGATCGACGAAGTAACCATCATTGGTCGGGACAGCGAATGCGATCTTGCCCTCAATTGTGATCGGCTTTCGAGAAAGCACTTCAAGATCACTGTTGTTGGCAATGATTTGGTGGCTGAGGACCTAAAGTCGAGCAATGGGACAAAACTCAATGGAGCGTCATTAGACAACAAAACACTCCTCGAACCGGGGGATTGCCTAACCTTGGGAGGCATCAAGATCTGGGTCGATCATGCTCCGGCTCGATCTCAAGGTGCTGGACCACCAGCAACGCGAAGAGCCGCCGGTGATCGCAAAGCAAAAACAAATAGTCTCCGTATCGTCCTGGGAGTCGTGGCCATCTTGGGAACCGCCATCTGGGCGCTTCAACCTGAAGGAGAAATAGAACGAAAATCTACCAAAGGTGATGGCCCGAAGGAAAGCGCTGAAGATTCTCCAGAGGTCAAGAATTCCACCGCAAAAAGCCCCCAACCAAAGTATCTCTCAGCGACAACTCCTGAGGAACGTGAACGCCTTCGTAGACGCGGACAAGCTCTCTCCGATCTCGACTTTGAGGTTCAGACTTATTTGCTCCAGGACGATTTCTTGGGAGCAACAGATGCCTTAGATCGTTTCGCAGCACTCCACGGCAAGCCGAGTCGCTCCATCAAGAAGGCCGTTGACAAAGAAATTAATAAGGCATGCCAGGCCTTGCTCAGCGACTATCAGAAACAAGTGAACGCAGGGACTGGAGAAGTCGCCCGGGCACTCATCCGGCAGAAACTGTCGCAATTCCCAACCAGCAGCCAGGCACATCAAGAACTTTCTGCTCTTCTCACGCGACCCCAGAGCAAGATAGAAGAAGCCGTTGCTCGGGAATCCATTAGTTCCTCCAGGCAAGGCATCACCGAAGAAATTCCAACTCCTATCAACTCACCCATTGCCAAGGTCAGAACGAAGAGTAAAAGCCAACGGGATGAAGCGGAAAAGAATTTCATCACCGAGACAACCTTGGGGGATCAGTACTTCGGGCAACGACGCTATGATGAAGCCACTCTTTCCTACCGCCGGGCATCTGAAGCTGGTTTCACAGCCCAAGTTGATCATGAACTGCTACGCATTTCGAATCGCCGTATGCGTCAGTCCCAGAGGCTTTCAGCCTTCGTCAAAGAACTCGAATCGAGAATTGCTGAGAACCCCAAGTCATTTGGCACTATCAGCTTCTTGCCAGGGCGCAAAGGAAACATCGTAGGATTGAGCGAAAACGGCTTCCAATTCAGTGACGCTGGCACCATCGTAGAGATGCCCTTTCGAGTCCTCAGGTCGGAGACAATCAAGACCCTGATCCGACGGGCAAACTTCTCCCCCAAAGCACGTATTCATGCTGCCACTTTCTTATTGTCCATGAGTGACACCGAAGTCGCCGAAAAAATGTTGCACCAAAGCGAGACTCAAGCGCCTGGTCTCAAGAGAGAAATCGATGGCGTTCTTGCAGATGCGCGTTCCATCGATACGCCCAGTGCCGGCTTCACTTTCCAAAACGGACGTTATTTGAGTCCCGCCGATGTGGCCCGCGTGAGTATAAGAGAAACCGTTGACGAGGCACTTCCGAAGCTCAAGAGCAGCGAAGCAGAGGTCCGTAATGAGGGCTACACAGCTTTGCGAGCCTTGGGAGACCGGGCCGCATCCTCTTATCATCGGGCTCTCATCGAGGCAAAAACCTCTTTGCTCACAGATCTCAAGGCCATGGACTCCTTCAAGAAGCTCATCCGCTTAGATGAGAAACGACTAGCGCTGGATAAGACTAGAGACCATGCATTGGAACTCATTTTCGATACCTACAAGTATCCTTATCCCTATCGTGGAGTCTCCACCGAAATCTCCAAGCGTTTCTATGAGTCGGCGAAAGAAGTGCTGATTCGGGTGAATGCGGTTCGTGAGCTATGGGCTGACGAGAAGATTGTGAAAATTGATGCAGCTCTTCGAACGGCTGTCACCAAAATCCACGAATACAACCTGGAATTGGACCGTTTGGAGTTAGGGAGAGGAATGGGAGACCCCCGATGTCTCATGAACTTGCCGA
>WFTN01000554.1 GCA_015485455.1 Planctomycetota bacterium
GAATCCGTTTCTTGCAGACGATCAAAAGCCAACAGCATGCCGTCCTTAACAGCATAGACTTGGCCTTCAGTAATTTTCTTTTCAGCGCCGATGTCGGCACAGGCGACGACGTAGCCACGGGTCACTGCCAAACGGGCGTCAATTTCATTGTCGATATCACCTTCCCCTGACGTCAAGTCAAAAGAAGCTTCCGAGCCAGAAAAATCGAGCCCCATGGTGCCAGCACGAAAACGTACATCACCTAAATCACAGGAAAGACGTCCTTCGTCCAATTCAAGAGTCAACCGCTTCGCGTCCGCAGACGGAAAAACAGCAATACGCAGTTTAGAGTTCTCGGCCAACAAGACTTGGCCACCCCCGTCGGTCAAACGAACCAACAACCGAGAATCGGCTTGCGTTCTCAAGTCAACTTGGCCGAACAACTCCGTCTTTGGAGTCACTGGGCCCCAAGGACCGTTATCAGAACGCCTCACCTCAACTTGGCCTTGAGTAAACCCCACATGGGCCTTACGAATCACAGGAGCCTCAGCCACTGTGACCTCATTCGGGCTCACTTCTGCCTTGAAGTAACCAAGCCCCACAACCGTCGTCAAAATAGAAGCAGCCAAAGCTGAGATGCTTGACCAAAAGAATGGGCTTCGTCCCACAACCACCACAGAACTCGAGTGATGGGTGATCGGTCGTTTCTCACCACGGTCCAAAACACCCTGAGCGAAGTTCGGGTCGTCCAAGAACGGTGCGTGTGACTCTAAATCAGGAGCAACAGTGAGTAGAAGAGCCTCGGCGATAGCTTCATCATCAGCCCAGTAGGCTGCACACTCATCACATTCCTTCAAATGAGTCTGAAAGCGGAGATTCTCCGAACCAGACAACTCCCCATCTAAGAACAACTCCAGTCGCTCTTCTGTCCAGGCGCACAAGTCTAGATCGTCATGCTTCATTTGCCCTCTCCCCCCGCCTCACTCAGAAACTCCTTCAGTTTCATCTTACTTCGGTGCAAAACGATACTGACGGAGTTGGCTGAGATGCCCAATTCTTGTCCGATTTCACGACAGCTAAGGCCGTCTTTGTAGCGCATCAGCAGAACTGTTCGATAGCGTTCCGACAACTCACCCATGCCTCGAACCACTTCTTGGGCCCGTTCCTTTTGCATGGCTTCATCTGCAGGATCGGCAAAGGAACCGGTTCGCAACAAACCGTGGTGCGCAATGCCGTGAGTTGAGAATGTGTCGTTTTCTAAGCGATGTCGGCGCAATCTTGAGATTCCAAGATTGACACCAATTCGAAACAACCAAGTCGAGAATCGAAATCCTTTGCGATACTTGCCAAGAAACTGATAGGCACGAAGAAATGTTTCCTGAGTCACGTCCTGAGCGACCTCAACGTCATTCACGACGCCAAACACGATGTTATAAAGCGACTTCTCATAGCGCTTCACAAGCTCACCGAAGGCATCGTCATCTTGAGCAAGAGCTCGCTCAATTAAGACGGCTTCGTCCGTGGTTCCAGAGTGTTCAGTCATGGGTCCAAGTCTGCCCTTAGGCTTCAAGATCATCAGTCTCAAGCTATTCTACGCTTGATAAAGAAAGAGCTTTCTCAAAATCACAAAGACGCTAAGTGCTTTATTTTATCGAACTTAGCAACAAGGGTAATATCGTCGCCAGCGTTCAAGACGGTGTTCGCCCCCGGAGGCATAATCACGGGGTCTTCGTTTGCCCCAGGATTGGCCCGTGTCACCCGGATAACGATGGCACCTGCCTCAGACAAAGTGGGATGCAAATCCCGCAGGCTTTGGCCATCAAAAGCGGCAGGCACCTTGATGGTGGCCAATTGGACGTCGCCTCCCATATCGTGGATTTCAGAGGCCATGGGATGAGTCAGGCTTTGGGCGATTCGGATGGCACTTTGCTCTTCTGGGCTAATGACTTTATTGGCCCCGATCATGAGCAAGATGCGTCGTCGGTCTTCCGTTTGAGCCCGAGCGATGATGCTTTTCGCACCCAGCTCCTTTAACGCCAAGACCGTCTCTTGGGCTGCTTGGAAGTTTTCCCCAATGGCAACCACCACGACGTCCGACTCGTGAACACCATTCCTTTTGAGTTGACTCTTGTCGCGGGAATCAAATTGCAAAAGTTGTATGTCGGATGCTTGAAGATCTTCGATCTCATCAGGATTGACGTCAATCGCTTGAACTTCAATCCCTTCGTCCCGTAGAGAGTATGCCAAGGCTGTGCCGAACCGTCCGAGACCGATCACTGCTATGCTTTTCATGATACTTCCTCTTTGGCTTAGCCTTAGCCAATCATCACCCGTTCTTCAGGATAATTGATGCCAACTCGCTTGTTGCTTCTTCCAAGGACAAGCACCAACGTCAGGGGACCAAGACGGCCAACAAACATCAAAACAACAACCACCAGTTTGCCAAAGTCACTGAAGCCCTCGGCACCGGAAACACCACAAGAAAAACCGACGGTGGCCACCGCTGACACGGCTTCGAACAAAAGCTCATTCAAGGCAAAGCGACCACCTTCACTGATAAGCAAGGCCAAAACGGCCAAGCACAGTACACAACCGTAAAGTAAGGCAACCGTAGCCGCTTGCCGCAATTGATCGTCCGGGATGCGCCGCCCCAAAGCTTCAGCATGCTTACGGCGGCGCATCTGAGCCACCACACCAAGAAATAGAACAACGAATGTGATAGTTTTAAGCCCACCCCCCGTTGATCCTGGGGACGCGCCAATCCACATGATTGGCATCATGAAGAAGCGGGTGGCTTGACCCAGCCCCTCTTCACCGCTGAAGGGCACAGTGGCAAATCCGGCGGTTCGGGTGGAAACCGATTGGAACATGGCGGTCAAGAATGCTTCCGGCCCAGACATGCCAGCCAAGACACCATGGCGCTCAAGTAAATAGATACCCAAGGTGCCAATCGCCACCAAGGTCAAGCTGGTGTAGAGCACAAGACGTGTATGCAAAGTGAGGGGCTTTCTTTCACGCTTTTTGAACCTAGATCGCAGTTGAGCCCGAAGTTCGCGCAGCACGGTGAATCCCAGACCACCGGCGGTGATAAGAATCATGGCGATCACGTTAAAAATTGGGTCTAGGGTGAAGTCGCCAAAACTATCTGAACGCAGAGCGAAACCAGCATTGCAGAACGCTGAAATCGAATGAAAAATGCTCGAGAAAATCGGATAGGTGTCACCAGAGAACCAAAAGTAAAACCCGATGGCTCCGAACACTTCGAAGGCCAAGGTAAAGCCCAAAATAGCCGCAAGGAGACGAGCAACACTGTTTTGCCCATCCACATTGAGACTTTCGGAAACCATAGCTCGCCCAGACAGCCCCAGACGATGACCGCTAGTAAGAAGGAGAAAAGTCCCCAACGTCATGATGCCTAAGCCACCGATTTGAATCAAAAAAAGGACTATCGATTGGCCAAACAAGCTCAAAGTCGAACTGGTTGAAACGGTCTCCAAGCCGGTGACACAGGTGGCGCTGGTGGCGGTAAACAGAGCATCAACGAAACTCAAGTTTTGGTCGCCCTGAGTGGCATTGGGGGCCACTGAAAGAAAGAGCGATCCGATGAGAATCATGAGAGAAAAGCTGGCACCCAGAGCGAGAGCTGGCCGACCTTGAAATTTCTTGCTGCCCAAAAGAAGCAAAGCCCCCCGATGCAAGGCCAGAAACAAGATGCCAATGGCGGCTACGGCTTCAGCCCCCGTCCACCCACTC
>WFTN01000555.1 GCA_015485455.1 Planctomycetota bacterium
CGCCAAAGGTGAAACCCGTCACCCAGAGCAGCGCAAACGTCGGCAGGCCTTGTCGAGATCCACAGATATCGCCAAGACTGATCATTCCAAATTCGCTCGGCCCTTGGCTTCTCAGCACCAAGAGGCTCTCATGGCTCCCAAGGTCTCTGTGAAAGTAATAAATCCCCATCCTGTGCTGCCGGTTAGGGCTAACTTGTCGGCGAGAAAGCCTCGTCGGGGGCTAGTCGCAGATGATCCGATTGCCCCTCGGAGTTTTCTCGTGTTGAGGGAATCTTTGTCGTTGGCAGAAAAAACTCCTTCCTTGCCGAGCGCCTTGGCATCAAGGCGAGGTTCCGCGAAAAAACTGGCCCTCAAACTTGGTGGAGGAAATGAGGAAACCGAGGCTGCTGTTTTGGCAGGATTGCGCTATTTGGCGAGTCGGCAGAATCGAAGTGGAGCTTGGGGCAACCGTCGCCTTGATCGCAAATATGGAGACCGGCGCTTAGGAAAAACGGGCTTGGCACTCTTGGCATTTTTGGGGTCGGGCTACAATCATCAGGATGAAAGTGAATTTCAAGATGAGGTCAAATTAGCCATTCAATTCCTATTGTCACAACAAGATGAAGAGACTGGTCACTTCGGGAACTGTGCTTCCTATGGCCACGGCATTGCAACCTATGCCTTGGCGGAAGCCTTTGCGATGACAAAAGACCAAGGCATGCGGCAGGCGGTTCTTCGTGGTACGAGACGTATCATCCGTGCTCAATACAATGGCTCACGCGATCGCTTGGTGGGGGGCTGGGGCTATTATTATCGAGACCCAGAGCGACGCTATGATCGTTGGCCGCGAATGAGTGTCACTGTTTGGCAGATCATGGCCCTCAAATCCGCACGCATCGGTGGCCTTCATGTTCCTAATCGGGTCTTGGATAGTGCCAAGAAGTTTGTTTTGGCTTCTCGGGATGGCGATCTCAATGCTTTGCGCTACAACCATGACCCGAGTTGGTTGTCTTCCGCGTATCCCACTCTTCCAGGTTCCAATGCGGCTGGACTCTTTGCCATGCAACTGTTTGATGTTTCACCAAATCATCCGGCTTACCGGGCCGCTCTGCGCTACGTCAAGAAACGGCCTCCCACTTTCGCCTGGCGGAAAGCCTCGAGCAATGCTTTCGTCAATCGTGGGGAAGGTAACCTTTATTTTCACTACTACGCAGCCCTGGCTTTGCATAAGCGGGGTGGTCAAGATTGGGATGACTGGAACAGGAGCTTGAAGCCAACGCTTCTGGACAACCAAAGAGAAGATGGTTCTTGGCGACCAATCTCCCAATATTTGAGCTATGCCGGTGAGTCGAATGGGGACCGCAGTTACACGACTGCATTGAGTGTACTCATGTTAGAAGTCTACTATCGCTATTTTACTCCTTTGACCGAGCAACATCAGTCTAATCAGACAGCGGATGCCGTCGCGATTGAGCTAGGGAGCGGGGTTGAAGTTGCTGGGGTTCGAAGGGGCAGTTCATCTGACAGAAGCGGTCTTCGCCAAGGTGATGTGATTGTACGGATCAAAGAGGCGTCTATCGACGACATTGATTCTCTGCGTATATCCATTAGAAGTTGGCCTCGGAAATCTTCTGGAGAGGTCATCGTTCTTCGGGGTGGTAAGCAACTAAACCTCACATTCGAAACTCGTCCTGGTGGATTTCAGGTTCTTCGCGACTGATTCAGAGCTCCAGTCCTCTGAGGGTTGCCAAAAAAGGAGAGCCAAGGATTTCTCCCTGACTCTCCCGAAACGTGGACGGTTCATTTGCTTCTTTAACTGAGCAATCGCTTTTTTCAAGAACGAGGTGTCTTAGAGCACACGGAATTCCAAGGCGTCTGTGAACGCCGCGAATCCGTTTGCTGCGATTGGACTCATAGCAACCCCTTGCACCATAAAGCGGCTGCCTGCGGTTCCCAGTGGCACGATGAATTGGGCCGTGATTCCGCCAGGAACGATAACTTGCTGAATTAGATTCGTTGGTGTTGCCCCTGCAGCATTGATGTAGAAACCAGCCGTATTGGTAAAGGGAGGGAAACCAGGTTGGAATGGTTGAGCCAGCATGACGCCAATTTCATTGTCAAAGGTAGCGCCAAAGGAAATCAATGTGTTGACGACTGTTGTGCCTTCGGTGCCGAAGATGACAGTCAATCCACTTGGAACAGTGACTCCGTTGATCATGGCGACCAAGTTGAGATCTTCATCTGATCCTGGGAAACGAATACCAGGCATGTTGTTTTCGACAATCGTCAATGTGTTGGCGCTCAAGTTGACGGTAACGATGTCGTCGTCAAAGTCGGCATCCAAGTCCTTGACGAGGAGATGGAGGGGGTTGGCCCCTGTGACTTGGAAGGTGCTGGTGGGGAAGTTACTGGTCCCATCATTGAGCAAGGTCGTGACACCGGAGGCATTGATATCGCAGACGACGATGTCCATTCCCAACTGGTTATCTGCATCGATGATGTCCAATGCTGTTGGTCGAGCTGCGGTGGGAATGTTGACTGCTGGAGCAAAAGTTAGGTTGCCAGTGCCACGTATGTAGCTGACATTGTCACTGAAGGTGTTTGCAGTGATGATGTCCAAGAGTCCATCGTTGTTGAAGTCAAAGAGTTGCAAGTCGAGAGGGAAGACCCCTGTGGCTTGAAAACTTGATGGAACGTATCCCGAAGGTGTGTTCTCAGAGATCAATACAACATTGGAGGATGCCATTGCGGTGACAATATCGTCGTCGCCGTCATTGTCTAAGTCGCCAACACGAATCTCGGTTGGTCCTGCGGCACCCGCCGCCACGGAGGCGAGTAGTGTCATTGTGCCGCTACCGTCGTTGTTGATCACGCTGATCTTGTTGGGAGTGTAATTCGCGACCAAGATGTCAAGGTCGGAGTCATTATCCAGGTCAACAAGGGTGAAGCTATAGGGGTCGAAGCCCGCAGGGGTAATGACAGGTGGCAAGAAACCACCAGTTTGATCGTTTAGGTAGACGCGGATGTCATTGCTGTTTCGATTGCAAACAATGAGGTCGGAGAAAGTGTCGCCATTGATGTCAGCGAGCTCGACATCTGTTGGGTTATTGCCCGTTGCCAAAAGGAGCCCAGGTGTGAAAGCGAGCCCGGTCAGGTTGTCGAAAATTCGGACTGTGCCATCTTGGGCATTGACGATAACGAGGTCAATGTCGCCATCCTGATCGTAGTCGCCGCTTGCGACGCGGGCTGGAAGGTTGCCGGTTCCAATGGGCGCTTGGTTTGTGTAACTCACTTGGGCGGAAGAAACCGCAGAAGTGAAGGTAAGAACTAAGGCAGCAAGAATGGACTGCCCGAAAGAGAACTTAGAGTTGGTTGTCATCATTTGACCCCCGATTTCTTAGTGGAGTCTGCAGCCCGTTGAGGGCAGAACATCCACAGTTGCCACGTTTTGTTAAGAGTCATCGCAATCGGCATAGCTGGAATGCGATGAACTATGCTCGACAAGATATAATCTTGCCCGCTCGAAACTGAAGTAAAAAAACATTTCATAGCCCCTTAATAGAGAGAAATTCAGTGGAAGCAACTGATTCTGGATTTTCTTGCACAATGGTCTCCAATATCCCTGAGTTCACCAAGGAACTCACCTTGGGTGTGCCCTCAGAGGTGAACTCTATGTCTTCACTGTGATGAATTTTGTTGCAATATCGTGGCAACGGTGCGTGGTTGCCAAGACATGGTCTGGGATAGCTTGTCGGTTGTGAGGCACAAGTTGGCAGGGCGTTCTGTTGCGAATGAGCTCCCTTTGAGCTTGGTGGGGCGCAATTGATCTTTTCCTAATCCCAAAGCGTCACAGACGGCTTCGCCGAATTGAAAGCGGGAGAACTTCTCAGGGCCGGCGACGTGATAGAGGCCTTTCTTGCCAGCGGAAATAAAATAAGCGATGCAGGTTACCAAGTCATCAAGAC
>WFTN01000556.1 GCA_015485455.1 Planctomycetota bacterium
GTCCCAAGCATCCCGTTCTTCAACCCATGGGCTCCGGGCTTCTCTTTCAAAAGCTGTGTGGAATGTGGCCAGCAAACCCTTTTCCTCGAGGTGCCGTTCCATGTGAGCGATGTGGGGATGGTCGCCGCTGAATCCTTGCTTTTCGTTAAGGACCTTGAGGAAGACTTGAAGTAGGGCATCACGGCCTGCTTGGTGGTCCGCTTTGCTGTCGATGTTAAAGAGAATCGTGCTGGTTGGCTTTGAAACGATCTTTTTCAGGTCGGCGAAGAGTACGGCGTCGCCCAGCTTGTTCGCAAAGAAATCGACTGCTTTCTTACTTTTGCCATCGTAGGAGTGTTCGGCGTTTTCGAGCAAGTACGACAGCACCTTGATGAAGTGGGACTTACCGCAACCGAAGAAGCCAGAAACCCAGATGCCGTTGATATTGGCGGCATTGGCTGGGTTATCCAAGGCGTCAATCAAGACGGCAACGAGTTCACTGAGATGGCCTGAGAGTTCTTGAGTGACGACGAACTCATCAAGTTCTTGCCATACGGATGATTCATCGAGTTGGTCAGCCTTGACCACGCCGTTAATGGAACGATGAATGTCACGGGCGAATAGTTCTTGGATTTTCACGGCTGTTCCTCTCTCGGGACCAAGGTGAATGCGCGGTAATAGGGTTTGGCACCTGGGCTGGAGGTGTCTGTGGCTACTTGGCCGAAGAGCCTCAGCGTAGTGCCATCAAAATCGCCCGGATAGAACATGACCAGAGGCACTTGGCCAGTCACGGTATGAAGGCAGTTGAGAAGCCCATGGGCTCGCAGCATGGGCCATGCACTGCCCACGCCTGAAATCAGAATGAGGTCGTTCTTTTGCAAGTCGTGGGTCTGAGCAATGAAGTCTCGGATCTTCTCTGCCGCCAGTGGGCCTTTGAGGGCACTGAGGACGGCCGAGTCGCCTTTCTTGGCTTGCATGTCGATGGTCTTGTCGAAGAGCTTGCGGTGCTTCAAGTAGTCCACGACAACGTCGAGGAGGTTGATGTGGAGGACGTTGAGGTTGCTGAAGTGGCTCTTCAGTCGATTCAGGGTCCAAGAAACGTAGTCCCGCACTTCGAGCTCGTCTTCGGCTGCGTAGTCGAAGATGTAGCAGGCAATCTCGTTCCCGATGCCATCACTGGACAAAAAGCCCTCATCGGTAATACGGGGGATGATCTGATCCAGTCTTTCGGTCAAGGTCTTTGTCATTCCATGACCTCCATACAGCGAAGAACATAGCGCTCTCCGTTTTGTTTCAAGTAGCTTCTGAGCTCAGGGATCACGAAGACGTTTTGAAAAGTCAGTGCACGGGTGTCGGAGAGGTATCCTGCTTCCACGAGCATTGAGATGACTGTCGAGCGGAGCTTTGCCACAGTGGATTCACTCCAATGAGGCATCTCTGGATCGCGACCTCGACATCCTTCGATGTATTCACCCCAGAGCTGTTTTGAAAGGTGCTTGGCGAAGAGTGTGCGTTGTTCGCGGATGGTGAGATCCATGAAGTCACCGAGAAGGCGGCTGTGCTTGATGGCTCCTGCAAATGTGGCTTGAGTGGCGAGGTCACGGTCACCGTCTCGAATCATCGTCCAGAGGTCTTTTCCCAAAGGTTCGATGCGTGCTCGGAGGAGGGCAGAGATATTGCGGCTTGTGGTTTGGTTTCGGAGTTGCAGGACGTTGTCGTCGAGGATGGCGGAGCGCCATTCTGATTTCGTGAGCTCTTTTAGTAAGAGATCTGCAACGATTCGTGTTTCGCTAACGCGAAGCGTCGCATTCGTGATTGTGGCGGCGTAGATCATCGATTGGCGACAATTCCAGTTTGGACGTGGCTCACACACTTTTTGTGCTGTGGCCAAGGCCGGTGCTACGGACCATGAGACAAGATGGAATCTCTCATCAGGTCCCTCATACTTGAGTTTCCATATACCCAAACGAACCCCTCCTCTTATCCAGCTCCCATTAGCTGAATCAGCGACTCACGTCGGCAACCCCAAATTGCGACGCGACCTTCTTTCAGGTCTGGCTGTGCTCTGTCGATACCCGTGATTCGGCCCATTGTCGGACCTGGTCACCGATAAAGCGCCATTGATTCCCGACCTTGAATGCTGGGATTTCACCTCGCCAGACCATACGCCTCACGGTTTTGGGCGATACCTGAAGTAACCCAGCAACATCGTCAATCGTTAAGTAAGCAAGATCCATACCCGTCAGCTCCAATAAATAATCCGAACCTGCGGCGGGATTGAGAATATGCCACGACGGGGACATATTGTCCAGCCGTGGCCAAGGTGGCAGGGGAGCCCGGAATGGAATGCCGACCACATGTCTCTGCGTGGTTAGGTTGGCTCGTTAGTCGCGGTAGGCAATTTTCTCGTTCCGGATCGGCTGTATGAAAGGCGAAAGTGTCTGTGATCGAGTCGCGATGGATTCCTTGAGGATTTCGTGAGAGCGCCCGGAAATTGTCGCAACCCACTTTGACAGATCCCAGCTGTCGATGATCACTTTTTCGACTTTGATAAAGGATGGGAGCGCTTGGATGTGCTTGTGAATGACATGCGCACACTCCATGCCGCGTGCCCTGGCACTGCCGATTTCATATGGCACCCACCAAGACTGTTTTGTGTTCAACGTAATGACGCCAAGCAAATGTGTGCAA
>WFTN01000557.1 GCA_015485455.1 Planctomycetota bacterium
GCACTCAAGCGAACATGGCCCTAACCGCCGGCAGGCAGAGAGCCTTGTTCTTTGAGTACTTTGGTCAGAGCTTGTCGGGCCCGGTGCAGCCGGGTCCAGATCGTTCCGACCTCGACTCCCAAGATGTCCGCGATCTCGCCGGCACTCAGTCCCTCGAGCAACGAAAGAGTGATCGCGACGCGGTAGTCGGCCCCCAATCCCATGATGGCATCGCGAACCCGATTCTCTTCATCCTTTTGTTCAAGAGAGTCAGACGGTTCATTGCGCACGGAAAGTTGTTCGACGTCCAAGGCCACAGTTCTTCGCGGTCCTCGCGACTTTGCCCGAAGGGCAATGCGAACTGCAATCCGGTAGCACCATGTTTGGATTTTTGCGTCACCTCTGAATCGAGGAAGAGCAACATAGATGGCCATGCACAAGTCCTGGAAAGCGTCTTCTGATTCTGGGAAACTTCCAGTGAGGTTGGTGCACACACCTCTCAGAGTTTGTCCCACTTCGGCATAGACTAGGTCAAAGGCACTCTTTATGTCTTTGGCTTTGCAGAACGAAAGAACTTGTTCTTCAAGCGTGAGCATCAGGCAAACTCCCGACGTTCACGGGCGATCATTGGCGCAACTGTCCCAAGAAAGTAGAGGGCCAACGTGAACAGAGCCGCACCAATGATTCCACTGTAGAATCCGGCGCTACGAAATCCCAATGTTGTAAGTGGCTTTGGCAGTTCTACGAAAGCGCCAGCGAACCAGGGTATCGACAAGAGGATGGCGAGAATTGCTCCTCCCCGGCAGCAACGCAGACGCCAGTCAAGCTCTTGGCGGACAGATGCCATCAAGTCTTGGCCTGAAGAGGCCAGTTTGTTCAAAGAACGACCAGCCATGTGGGTGTAGGCAAGAAGCCCCAAACCGTAGATCACAACACCCAGGCCATTGATCCAGATCCAGCTATCCAGGGACAATCCCAGAGCGGCAATGAGTGAGCCCCCGGCCAGTGCCACTTTGCTCCGCATTTGATTCTTATCCAGGCGTGCTTGCTGACGATCGGCGATTCTCTTGGCTACGGCGCTCTTGTCTTCGTGGTGTTTGTTTGACCGCATTGATTGGCCTGGGGCAACAAGAAGTGAGTCGATTTCAATCATTTCAGCTGCCCGTTGTTGGCAGCCCTCACACGTTCTTAGGTGCTCATCCAATTTGGCTTTGTCGGCTGGTGAAAACCCTGGTTCTCGGGACTGAAGCAATGCGATTTCAAAATGTTGACAGTTGTTGTTCATGACGATCTCCTTGCCCCCTTAGTGCAGGGCCGTTCTGAGCCCTTACAGAATTCTCCTGGATTTTCTCTTTTGTGCAATGAATGGGGCTGAAAGCCCCATTTGGCTCGGTAGAGAACGCTTTGCGGGTGATTTCAAGGCTTCGGGGATCCGACGCTCCTCGTTCAATCATGAGCCTCAAATCATTCAACTGTCCGGCATAATTCGCAACCACACGGTCGCTCTCGGCTCGCTCCGTGCTCTCAGACACCCTGCCACCATTGGCCATTATGAAGGTCCTAATCGAGCGATCGAAAGACTGGGTCCCAAGGCCTCGTTGATCTATTCCTCGAAATCGCGGATTCAGGGCTAATCCTGATCGAATCCCGGAAAATCTCGAGGGGTCACCCATGGGAGTTGCTCAACGTTTCGGGCCCGTGCCCTGACGAGCCTTTGTTTTGCCTCTGCCTTGCGGCCCAAACCCCAAAGAGCAGCGGCCTCCAAGACAAGAAACTCCTCTGCAGCTCGGAAGCGTTCGAAAGCGCGAAAAATCCGAGCTGCTTCCCATGAATGGTGAGCCAGATTGAGAGCTTCTTTATAGGCTTGCTCATCCAATAGCCGCCGGATTTCATGAACATCCCAAATGCCTGTGGCTCGCCCATATGCTCTGGCTTTGCGCTTCAAACGAAGGGCTGCTTGCGAATAAGACCGCTCATGAAGATCGCGTACGAAGTGAGCCATTTCTTCGTCAGAATGGCGATGATTGAGCTCGAGGTTCAGAGTGTCTCGTTTTGTTCCAAGGGCCAACTGAGCCCGCTTGGTTGTCCAAAAGACTTGATGAGGCCGAAGTTTCTTAAGACGCCACGCTTTGAACCCGCCTCTCATTCTCTTTTCAGCCCCAGGTCTTCTTGTCTGGATCGAACCCTGCCCCACCAAAAAGACTCGCATCGAGTTCTCTGAACCCCAGGTATCCATCCCTCGCTTTCCCAGGGCTGCCAAGAGTCGCGGCTCGGAGAAAACCTGAGGGCCCATGGCGAGGACACGGTCGGCGATGAGGTCCGTGGGTTGGAAGATCTTCGGAGCCTGAACAACTTGGCGGCCCCAATATCGCCAAAAGCGAATAGGGAGGTTGAATTCTGTTTTTGATTCTTCCTCGATTTTCTGCAATACATTCTTGAGTCGCTGGACACCCCCGGCAGAGTCTCCCAATCCTCCCAAGGTCCCGACAAGGAAAGCTGTGGGATCAGAATCTTCTGCTAACATTCCATCGCCACTCTTGAGAAATGATTGAAACCACGAACGAATAGTAAAGCACTCATAGCGCTTGATCATGTCCAAGGCAGAACTGATGGACTCTTCATCTCCCCGAACGAAAAGGTCAGTGAGCACCTCATCGATTGAAGCGGCTCCTTTCCAGCCCGCAGTCGTTGCTAACCCTGTATCCAACCACTCATTTTCTCGTGAGGCCACCCAATCCAACACCAGCTTTTTAGCTTGAGGATGTCCATTGCGAATCAGAGCTCGAACGAAGTCAAGGACGGCA
>WFTN01000558.1 GCA_015485455.1 Planctomycetota bacterium
GGCAAGGCTGATTCAAAAAGAATGGCAGGCCACAGTTCGGGGGAAAAACCGGAAGTCCGTTCAAAGAGCTTGGGTTGCTGAGGGCATCGAATTGCCCCTGAAGTGGGAACTTACTGTGGACGGCAAGCTCCTTTCTCGGTCACGATTGCTGAAGCTGTCAGAGCCAGTGAAGGTAGGCAATAAAACTCTCAATTGTATTGTCACCCTGACCAAAAAGCACCTCTCAGATGGTGACATCGTCAAGAAACGTTGGAGTTGTTCCAAAGTCCCAGGATTCTTGGTGAAAATGGAATCGGCCATGAAGACGGATGGATTCTCATTGCAAGTCAATGAGTGGATAACCGGCTTTGCCACGAAGAGTCCTCAGGCAGAGGAAGAACTGCCAGCTAACCCTCCGGGTTCTCGTCCAGCCTTAGGTTTCATGCCAGATTACGAGTCAGATGCTGAAGGAGCCCTTGTCAAGTTTGTCACGACTGGTGGGCTTGCGGACAAAGGTGGCCTAAAAGCTGACGACTTAATCGTCGAAATCGACGGCAAGAATATCGACAGCTTTGCGGCCTACATGGAAGTCATGCCAACGCTCAGGATTGGCAAGGTTGTCTCAGTTAAGGTTGAACGTGGTGACAAAGAAATCGATCTCAAGATTGAAGTGGGTGAGCGCAACAACTGATTCGCGATGTTGCCCTTTTTCTTGAGGCTTCTCGTGGCGCCTCAAACTGCTCGGTCAAGGAGAGGCTGTCATGAATCTGATCCGAACCCTTTTGTTCATGGTCATTGTTAGCGGATATGCACGATCTCAAATCGCGGACCCAGAGGGTTGGATCGTCTCAGTAGGCGATCCCATCCCGAATCTGTCGTTGACGGATTCTTCAGGGAAACAACGAAACCTCGATGAGTTTCTTGGCAGCCCCGTCTTACTCCTTTTTTGGGGTTCCTCGTGACTCACCTGCGTTGCGGAAGCTCCGCAAGTCGAACGCCAGGTCTGGCAGGCATACAAAAATGATGGGCTCGTGGTCTTAGGTGTTTCCGTGATGGACGGACCTGAACGGCTCAAGGACTTCTCGAAGAAATACGGGATTACCTACCCGCAGTGGCGTGATCCACAAATGAAGGCTTTGAAGAAGCTAACGATTCAAGGGGTGATTCCTCGAACTGTCGTCCTCGACCGGAAGCACAAGATTGTCTTAAGAGAATTGGGCTACACCCAGTCCAAGTTTCAGCACGTGGTCGCTGCAGTCGAGCAAGCTGTGAAAGGCACCCAGCCCAAAAGCCTCTCACGGCCAAGTAAGACGAAGAAGTCTGCTTCCACTTCAACTTTGAGTTATTCCGTTGTCAAAACCGAAACTTTGGCATCCAAAGGAAGTGTAGGTTTTTTTACCACAGTAACAGTTGCTGCCAAGGATCGACCTATTGTTGCCTGCAAGGACTATGGGCGTGGGGCTTTGCTGGTGATGACTTGGTCTGGGAAGGCCTGGAAGTCTACCTACGTCGACAGGAAGGAGGCTGGCTGGTCTCCATCTGTTGGATTTTCACCTCAGGGCAGGCTTGGGGTGAGTTATGGCGGGGGAAACAGCAATTTTGAAATCCGTTTTGCCCGCTATGATGGCAAAAAATGGAAGGTGGAGGTTGTTGACGACCAAGGAAAAGCATTCAAAGCGACAAGCTTGGCTTACACGGCTGCCGGTGACCCTATGATCAGCTATTTTGCCAAAGAAGACCAAGACTTGCGTTTGGCTCGGTGGGATTCTGCTCAGAAGAGATGGTTAGTTGAAACGGTTGATTCCAAAGGTGATGTGGGGACCTACACTTCTTTGCAACTTGACAAAGACGGGTATCCGATGATCAGCTACTTCGACGAAGGAAAGCAGGATCTTAAGTTCGCGCGCTGGGATGGGGGCAAATGGAATATTCAAGCGATTGATACCAAAGGGCAAGTCGGTCTGCATTGCTCTTTGGCTTTAGATCAAGCCGGGCATCCAGCCATTACTTACTTTGACCTCACGAATGAAAGTCTGAAGTTCGCCAGGTGGACAGGGAAAAAGTGGAGTTTCTCAACCATCGATTCTGAAGGAACCGTGGGGCAAAGGTGCTCCTTGGCTTTCGATTCTCGGGGAAATCCAGCGGTGAGCTATTTTGGCAATGGGGCTTTGAAATTCGCCTATGGAACAAAGGGACGCTGGGAAATCCTGACTGTTGATTCTGGGGGATTGACGGGGAATTACACGTCCTTGGCCTTGGACTCTCAAGACAACGGGCGAATCAGCTATTTCGATGTTTCCAACGCGGATTTGAAGTTTGCCTGGGTTGATCGTCTAAACCGTTAGGCACCGTCGATGACAAGGTTCTCATATGGGGCTTGTTCTCGACCTACATTTGCCTCTACAATTCTTGGTATCATAGCTCTTTCTCAAGGATTGTGCCCTGAACACCAAGGAATTGAATTCAAAGGAAGAAAGAAATCCCCGGAGGATTCATTTCTTCGATCTCCTCCTGCTTTGCGTTGTGCTGTTCGCCATCGTATTGCAGTGTCTGTGGCTCAATGAACCTTGGGACGGGTCTCATGCTGGTTTTAATAGCGGAAATTTCTGTGGCTATTCTTGTCGGGGCTTTGAGCGTCATGGGTACTTCAACGTCGGAGGCATTCCGTCAACCATTCACCACGCCGGAGATGGTGACTATTATCAACGCTACGTAAACCATCCACCAACTCTCTATTTCTTGCTCTATCCCTCCTATCTCTTATTAGGGGGGCAAGAGGCGAGCATCAATTTTGCCATGCTGTTGGTCATGGTTCTGACTCTTCTTTCGATGCGTGTTTTTCTCGCAAGAATCTATGGCATCCCCGTTGCCGCCATCGCCACCATGATCTTTGCCTCCTTGCCGGTGATCGTTCAGTTTATGCGTATGGCTGATCCGGTTGTCTTCTGCATGCCTTTCTTGATTCCTACAGCTTACTTTTGGTTTCGACATTTGAGGCGGAAGTCCAGGGCTTCCCTATGGGCTTACTTGGCTGTGGGGTTTTTGGCAGGAATGATGGACTGGCATGTCTATTTTGTCGTTATTGCTTTGTGGATCGACTTGTTGTTTTCTCGAGATCGGAGTTGGATGAGGTTCTTCTACGTGGGACTGCCCTTCGGGATTTCACTCGTGACCACCGGGCTTTGGATTGCTTTGGCCTCCACCAATTCCATGGAAGAGATCGGCGACTTTCTCGTCATGACTAAGAATTCAGTGCTGGGACAAACAAAAACCTATGGACCGTCTCTTATCACCGACCCTGACAAGGCGGTTCAAATTTGGTTTTCGCGGGTTGGTGGGCATTTTACCGAACTCATTCAAATGCCAGTTCTCCTGGTCTCGGCTCTGGGGTTGCTTTTGCTTCTGTGGAAGCGAGGAAAGCAGAGTCGGGAGCTTCGTTTCGCTCTTGTCCTGTTGATTGCTGGAGCCATCCCTTTTGGGGCAGCATACGGCCATGCTTTTGTCCATGAATTTTGGCCAATCATGCTGGCGCCCGCCTTCGCATTGACCACGGCCATTGTTTTAGGACGTTTGGCTGGGTCTGGGGGCAGGTGGAGTTTGCGGCCGATGTTCGCCTATCT
This sequence comes from Planctomycetota bacterium, assembly GCA_015485455.1. Taxonomy (GTDB): domain Bacteria; phylum Planctomycetota; family DRQF01; genus S139-23. The sequence continues at coordinate 3,600 of WFTN01000558.1, forward strand.
TCTTTTGATCGTCTTGGTGGTGGGTGGTTTTGTCACCGCTATCAATTTTCACGACGAGCACCGCAGGGAACACCCGAAGACTGTCGCTTTGGAAATGAATGATCGTTTTGAAAAGAACGATCTTGTTCTTTCTGCATCAGGCCTTTGTTCTCAGCGCTTCTATGCGAATTTCACCATGGTAAGCAATGTCTTTCACCCCGATCTCTATGAACGAGTGATGCAACAGCTCTACGACTCTCAAAACCAGTTCTCGAAGCTTTACATTTTTTGGCCCAAGGACGCCCGACGAGACTATCATTGGTTAGAGGCTGGGAACTTCCCGGTTAACTACGCCTTTCGGGAAGATTTTGATGGTATTGATACGGCTATCGTGGAACTTGATTTGAAGAAGGCATTTGCGCGCATCAAAAAGAAGTAGGTTAATCTTTCTGCATGGCACCGGGGCAGTGCTTCAGAAGAGGGCATTGGTCACACTTAGGACGATTCGCGATGCAAGTGCGGCGACCATGGAGGATGAGTTGATGAGAGAACTTGATCCACCGTTTCTTGGGCAAGAGCGCCATCAGCTCTTTTTCAATGCGTTTAGGGTCTTGGGAATCCACTAATCCCAAGAGATTGCTTAAACGCCTTACATGAGTGTCGACGACCACCCCTTCGGCAATCCCAAAGCACTCCCCTAAGACGACGTTGGCAGTCTTGCGCGCTACCCCCGCCAGACTCAAGAGGTCGTCCATGACGGCCGGGACTTCCCCATCGAATTCTTCAACAATACGGCGGGAAGCAGCGATGATGTTCTTAGCTTTGTTGCGAAAGAAACCCGTGCTTTTCACCAGGATTTCGACCTCTTCTTGAGTGGCTTGAGACATCGCTTCGGCGTCAGGGAAAGCTTCGAACAGGGGAGGCGTTACCATGTTGACCCGCACATCTGTGCATTGGGCGGAAAGTATCACCGCGATAAGCAACTGGTATGTGGTTTCGTAATCCAGTTCACATTGGGGGTCCGGGAAGAGCCGGGTCAGCCCTCTTAAGATAGCGCTGACCCGTTTCTTCTCTTGATCGTTTTTGGCTGGCTTCGAGCTCACTGGACAGCTTTTGCCAAGTCTCTATCAGCAGTCTTTTTCTTGGTGATAGCCAAGTAGGCCAAAAGAGTGATGATCGAGATGGCAAACATGGTTCCAGAGGTCCAGACAAACCACCTGTTCTTCTCATGGACTAAGTTGCCCACGAATCCTTCACCACTAGTCGCGCCGGCGTAGGAGTGAAGACCACTGAGAAGTTCGTTGGTGCCATAGTAAGTCCACAAGAGAACGTTTCCTCCCAAGAACACTAACCAAGCATTCCAGAAAGCATTGATCTTCTTGGTGAATCGACCATGAACAATAGCCAAGAACCATAGGAATAGGATGAGGCCCCAAGTTTCTTTCGGATCCCAGCCCCAGAAACGACCCCAAGAAACTTGTGCCCAAACACCGCCCAGAATGAGCCCGGCGAGCATGAAGACGGAGCCCAGGTTTACAGCAATGTCACTCATTTTGAGCATGTCCTTCAGGTCTTCATCCGCCTTATTCCTTTTGATGAGGATCCAAGGGAGGGCAAAGAGGGACATGAGGAACGCTACGACGTAAAAGCAGTAGGCACTCATAACAACGGGGACGTGGATGTGAATCCAGATGTTGTTGGCAAGCACAGCCATGGGGCCGGTGATACCATCATCGAATTTTACGGAGTTGAGATCGACGATCTGCAGAACCATGAATCCAGTCAGGCCACCGAAGGCAAGTCCCCAACTGGTTTTCCGGACCAAGTCTACGATGAGGAACATCAACACGCTCAAACATCCCACTGCGATCATGGATTCATAGAGGTTGGTCACAGCAATCTGGAATCCCAGAGTGATGCGCATGTAAAATCCCCAGACGCAGAATCCTAAGCCTGCCATGGATACGATGATGGCCAGGACTCTCAACCACTTCAGATGAAATGCCATAGAGAAGACCGCAAAGGCAGCGGCTACGGCGAAGAACCAAGAGGCTCTGGTGAAGGGTTTTATTGAGTTGTAGGACAGTTCGTTCTCGATGGCCGCGTCGGTGAGCTCTAAGTTTGGCCCCACTTTTGGCTCCATGGCTCTGGCGGTTTCTCGCAAAGTGTCTACCGCAGCGATAATGCCCGCGGAGTCTCTTTCCTGCCAAGACGTCTTCAGCTTGCGGAAAGCCTTCTGCATTTGGTTGGCGAGTTTCTTGTCATGGCCCGCTCTGAGGGCATCTTTCACTAAGTGCCAATCGTTCCGATCAGGCTTTTCAGAGAGAACCTGGGTCTCCGTTGGCGGTACAATCTTGAATGCGTCCGCGAATCGGGTGTCTTTGAGAGTCGAATTGCCGGCCAAGCGAAAGAGTTCAAAATCGACTTGGGGGGCGCGACTGGCCTTATCTGCCCATTTGGCTCGTTTTTCTTGGTACAGGGCCCAGAATTCTTTTGAGTCGGCGATCTGGTTGAGCGTGGCCAACTTGTCTGTGGACTCCATGCCTAGCAATTTCTTGTTGCGGCCATGGCTCACAAGGAAGAGAGGGGTGTTCTTCCAATCAAAGTCGTCGTCGAATGCGATGGAGCAGAAAACAAGGGCTCCTTCAGCGCCATAGAGACCACGACGACCGGAGAGACGACGAATCTCGCCCCGGGCCAGGGTATCCAAGGGTTGCACCCGTTCTTTGTAGAGAACAGGGAGCCGCTTGAGTTTCTCAACGGCATCATGGAGCTTTTCGTCCAATTCGGCGAACACTTGGCGCTGGCTTTGCTCTTTGGATGAACGCTTGGTTGCTTCATATCGTCCCATGAGGGCAATCATGAGGATCAAACAGAAGGAAATTGCCAGGATTCCTAAGCCACTGTAGAGTTTGTTTTTCTTCGACATAATTCTTCCTTAGGCGCTCTGTTTTTTGCGGCGGTTGATGTCCCAGTCGCGAATTCGTTTCTTGAAGAAAAAGACCATGATGAATCCAATGAAGAGCAGAATACCAGCAAAGATGATGGTGCCGTATCCAGGGTTTCTTCCCACCGTGAGTTGAATACCCCGGACGTGGCTGGCTTCATTGGTAACCGGCGAACCGTTAAAAAACTGGTAACCGGCATAGGAAAGTGGATGGTTCATATCCACCAGGACCGCTTCCTCGACGCCGTTTCTTGGATCACGGAGTACTAAGTTTGATTCATAGGTCTTCGCCTTGCGACTATCGTTGGCATAGTTTTCGTGGCGAAAATCTAAGCAACTAATCTCGAATCCAAGGGGTACTTTTCTGGGGATGTATTGGATACCGATTTCATGATTTGACAAACGTGTCCTGGCGCGCCCTGTTTTCGTTAGCCACATTTTTCGCGACTCGCCGTCCAGGGTGACGGTGGCGTGGAGGGCAGCGAAAGGGTTGGAGCTATCCGACTTGCGGCAGGACTGACCTGATGTGGCACGGGCCAAAACCTGGAGAGGGGTAACGTCGATATCGAGAAGGCGATAACTCCGGCCGATCTCCAAGGGGAATTGTTGGGTGCCTTCGTTGCCGGTGAGAGTCAAAGACCACTTTTGGTTGGGGCCCAAAGCAAAAATGGCCGAACCCGGTTTCAAAGCCAATTCTGCGGTGCAGATATATTCGACTTCTAAGCCGTAGGCGTTTGGTTGAGGGGTGACGGAGGGAAGGGCTGTGAGTACATGAACTTCTTCTCGACCCTTGGCGCCGTCAATGGAAACAAGAACCGCTGGATTCACCGCAGTTCGCGGATCTGAGTCCATGGCCATCTGGCTGTTGTCGTAACCCAAGGTGGCGTAATAACGCTCAACAGTGACGGTTGGTCCATCGTTGGGGAGCTTGATTGTGCCCCCTTGAACCATGCGGCCAGCAGAGCCTGCAGTCTCTGTGGATGCCAAGGTGACGGGCACCTGAGCAATGACTTGGCCGTCTTTGCGGACCAAGAGTTTTCCTCGTTTCAAGTCGTCTGGTGCATAGCGATGGCCGAAGGAATCTAAGATGTGTTGGCGGGGGTAAGTGCGTACCTGGAATTGATACATCCCTAAGGGCATACTGCCGTTCTTGGTGTTCTCCAGCAGAATGTCTTCCCGGCTTTTTTCGCCTTGGGAGAGTTTGAAGCGGACCCCTGCTTGTCCTCGAGAAGGACTGATCTGGTTCTTTTCTAAGGGAAGCAATTCTGTGAAGTTTTCGGCTCGGGACAGGAAACGATCGATCTTGATGTTCAGATCGTAAGATGAACCATTGTGCTTTATCTTGATGGGGATCTCTTGATCCACGTCTTCTTGTTCCGGGTCATAGTCAACGGAAACACGGTGCAGCTCATGATAATCCAAGCTGGGAATCTCGATGTCGAGGTCGTTGACCTTCTCATTGTAGGCCGAGCTAGTGGTGTGACCTTCGAGAACCATGACGAAACCGTTAAATCCTCCCCAATACATGACCATGCAACCCACCATCATGGTGAGGAGACCTAAGTGGGTCACCAACCATCCAGCTTGAGACCAGCGGAAGGGGTACTTGCGCATGGTCGCCGCGTAAATAGTCATGAAAAATAGGAGGAAGATGAGCCCAAAGATGGGGCTATTGTAATAGGAAGCGTAGGCTGCATCGTTGCCTTGGCTGGCAAATTCTGTCTCATAAATCGTGGCGCGGATCAGAAAGCAGATCATGAGGAAGATCTGGGCGATGCCAAACCAAAGGTTGCCTAAGGCGAAAGCCAAGCGATCGAGAGTTTTCATGATCCCTTTGGAGGGCTCTGGAAGTTGGTCCGGTTTGTCTTTGGTCATCAGATGGACAATGACCAAGCCAATGGGACCTAAGAGTCCGCCCAAGACGAAGTTGATCACTTTGCCTCCGGTACGGCAGCCCATGATGTAACCCAGGGCACCATGTCCCGTAGACACCACGATGATGGCAGACATCAGGGCCACAGTGGTGGGGAGAGACCACCAGGAGTCTTGGTGGGCGTGGACGAGAAAGGGCAAGAAAACCAGGGCCAACATCCATGCGGCCCACCAAAAGATGATGAGAGTGAACAAGGTTGGCATGTGCCGGGGCGCAGGTGTTAACAGCCCACCCTTCAGTTGATTCGTTCTGGCCGACGATGAAACAGTTGCAGGCATGAGGGATATTCCACTATGTACAGACTTGTATGTCTGATTTTCCCGAGTTTGACTGTTGTTCTTCCTTGCGGAAACAAAAGCCCCACAACGTTTTAGTGCATTTTTTTGTGCAAACCAACGTTGGGAC
>WFTN01000559.1 GCA_015485455.1 Planctomycetota bacterium
CTATGATCATGATGATCGATCCTAACGTCTCTGATGCAAGCCGAAAACTGCCTCACTGGCCCCATTCTTGAGCCATCTGAGGCAAAAACGCCGGACCAAGGGGTCGGCACGAGAATTTCCCTGTCGGAAAGCGAACGACACCCTATAACAAAGCTCATGAATGGACCTCGACGAGAATCAATTTTAGAAAGCCAGGTCGTCCTTCTGCTGGCCCATGGTGCCAGTTTGGCCTTGGGACTGGTGATCACCTGGTTGCTGGCCCGCCGCCTTGACGATGGGGCCTTCGCCGGGTTCATTCTGCTCTCTGGGGCTCTCTCTTTGGCGGGGCAGCTCGTCGATGCCGGGCTTCAGCCAGCTGTGGTTGCTGAATTGGCCAAGGACGAAGTCCGTGGCCGCCAGTTTCGAGACAGAGTCTTCAGGCAACGATTCCTCTTAGTGGCCATCGCAGTTGTGGTGGCCTTCCTCTTTCGGTCCTTGCTCCCTGAGCCTCTCTCGTGGTGGCTCTTTCTCTTGACCATCGCCACCTTGCCATTACGAACATTTTCAGCTCATTTCTTGGCTTCTGGCCGCAATCGTTTTGCTGCTTGGGGGGGGCTCCTTGTTCGTTCCACATTTTGCTTGGCCATCATTTGGCTGGTGCAGAAGGAGGGAGATGTCTTGAGGTGGGTCTTGAGCTTCCTTTTGCTCAGAGAGATCGCCATGTCGCTTTATCCCTGTTTGTCTCTGCGCTGGAGATCGGCTGAAGTTTCGCCCCGAGACTCCAGAGAGGAGAAAGCAGAAAGTAGTCCCAATCAGGGTTTGGTTATGCTCGCATGTGCCACCATTTTTGGGGCCGCTTACTTTCACGTGGATGTTTTCATGTTGCGGGCAATGTCGACTGCAACCGCAGTGGCGCAATACGGCTTGGCAGTGCGAGTTCTGGGGCCCTTGCTGGTGTCGATCTCGCTGATTCTCTCTCCTTTTCTTCCAGCTCTCAGTCTTGGACTTGGGAAACGCTTGGGACCTGGCCCTCTTGACGTTGGCTTGACCGTGGCTGCCACTCTTGGTGTCATCTTGCCCATCAGCATGGTGCTGAACTTGTCAGAGCCCATCATTGGTTTTCTGAGTGGCGAAGTGACAGAAACGGCGGCTCGATCTTTGAGCATCTTGGCCTGGACCTTGCCCCTGGTAGCCATAGGAGCAGCCTTTTCTACGGCTCTAATTTTGGCACAGCGCTATGGCACCTGGGCTCTTATCACGGGATTCGGCTTGGTCGGCAATTTGGGGCTCAACGTGGTTGCAATTCCTCAATGGGGTGAGAGTGGGGCAGCTACGGCCACCGTTGCCACAGAGTTTTTGGTGGCAACCCTGGCGGTTTTCTTTTATCGGCGTGGTCCCAATCGACCATCGATTTTCACCGCCAAAGAGACGGCTGGCGCTTTCTTGGCCTCTTTGGCTCCATCGGCCTTGGCTCTTGCCATCTACTTGTTGATTTTTCCCGATGACGTCCACATGAAGCTCATTTTGGCGTCGGTTTTAGCCCTTGCTGCTGCCTCCCTTCACATGTTTTTTGGCATGGCCAAGAACTTGAGGCAGCACTTTGAAGAACGGCAGCGCCGCTATGGGGAGCAAGTATGAGCCCCCTGCGTTTTGGACTCGATTACCGACCAGCGCTCCTGGGCAATTCTGGTATTGGCCGTTATGTGCGACAATTGGTTGAAGCCCTACCTGCTGTGATGGGTGAGACGGAGTTGGCTCTCTTCGGCGTCTTTTGGCAGGACATTGGGAAGAGGTCTTTGAACGTCGACGATCCTCGTTTGCAGCTCTTTGACCAGCGATTTCCGGGGCGAATTCTTCAGGCCCTGGGGCGGCTTGGGCTCTTGTCTGCGGAGCGTTTCATGGGATCGGTTGACTTGTTCCATAACACGGATTATGTCGAGATCCCTCTGCGTACAGAATGTTCGGTGACAACAATTCATGACCTCGGATTTCTGCGCGAACCTCTGTGGTATCCGCCAAAGAGCTACGAGAAGATCAAGTCGGTCACCCAGAGACTCGTGGAGGCCTCACGGGGTTTCATTGCTGATTCTGAGGCCACAAAAACCGATCTCGTCGAACTCTTGGGCGTTGAGGAGAATCGAATCGAAGTCGCCCTGTTAGGGGTGTCGGATTCCTTCTTCGAGACAGTAAAGCCACCTTCTGGCCCGCCCCAAATTGCCATGATTGCAACCTTGGAACCGCGGAAGAATCATTTGCGACTCCTGCGGGCTTTTGAGCAAGTGGCGGCCAAACATCGAGAGAGTCGGTTGACGATCGTGGGGCGTCGGGGTTGGCTTGACAATGACATCGTCGAGACGATTTTGCGTTTAGAAAATATGGGGCAAGTGTCCTGGTTGAGAGACGCTGATGAAGCTCAACTGCATCACACATTGGCCCAATCAAGTATCGTCGCCTATCCTTCTTTGTGGGAGGGTTTTGGTTTACCTGTGTTGGAAGGCATGGCCGCTGGACGGGCGGTGTTGACTTCTGATTTGGGTTCCATGAAAGAGATGGCTGGGGAGGGGGCTTTACTTGTTGATCCCACTTCCGAATCTGCTTTGGCGGAAGGACTGGATTTTCTTTTGTCCGATGCCAGAGCCCGAGCCGACTTAGGAGCTTGTGGTCAGGCGCGTGCTCGTGACTTCACTTGGGAAGGCTGCGCCCGGGCAACATTCACCGCTTGGCAACGTTTCTTGGGGGAGGGCGGTCCGTGAATGCTTCTTTTCCTTCCATTTTGGTAGATACCACTCAGGTCCGCGACCTTCACAGTGGCGTGGCCCGTCGGCTCATCAACCTTTGGCCTCAGGTGATAGAGAAAAGCAAGAACCTATCCATTGGTATTGTGGCTTATGATTTTATGGTTGCTTCCTTGTCGCAGTTCTTTCCTGATTGTGAAATCCTTGTGGCCAAGGATTTTGGTGAAGGCCCAAGGATTCGGCGAAGACGCCTCAATCCTCATTTGGCTGAGCTGAGAAAAACAGGGGGATACGATTGGATCTTTCAAGATGGTCTCCTACCCTGCGATCGAAGGACTATCCTGACGATTCACGACTTACGTTTTAAGGCTGCTGGTATTCACCCTCCTTGGCGTCGCGCTTTTATGGCGGGTTTTCTGCAATGGACACTTCGAGGCCGCAAGACACCAACGCTGACGGTGTCTAACTCTATGAAGCAGGAAATTGTGGCCACCTTGGGCCTCAAGGCGGAGAGGGTTTTTGTGGTGCCCAATGGCGTTGACACCCAGCGATTTATTTTGCGTGAAAACATCGCCGAGGAACTCAATGACCTGGGCTTAGAACCGGGAAGATTTCGGCTCTTTGTTGGGCATTTGGAAGACCGCAAGAACCCGAAATTCTTGCTGGATCTTCACCGCTATGGTCGTGGGCAAGGTGATCAGACGAGGTTGGTGGTGGCGGCTCACACAAGGTCAGCTCCTTCGGAATCCCACAGGTGGAAAGAAACTTGGCAAGAAGAGCCTGGCGTGATTTTCTTTGAGTCGCCTCATGACGAACTTTTGGCTGCCCTTTATCAAGGTGCGGCTTGCTTTCTCATGCCTTCCAAGACGGAGGGTTTTAGTATGACACCCTTAGAATCTCTGGCTATGGGGACCCCGGTTTTGGCTTCGGACATTGATGCCCACAAAGAGACCTTGGGTCCGGTATTCTGCCAACCTCTGGATGTACACAGTTGGCATCGGCGACTCTTGGAGCTGGCAAACCCCAGCACCAAAACCGATCTGCTTGAGTTTGGGAATGAACGCCTCAAGGCACTCTCTTGGGATCGAGCCGCTTTCGATCTTGTTTCTCTTTTGCAAGTGATCAGGGAAACATCAATGTCGTATTCGAGCAAGAGAGGCAAGCTCTGAGCATGAAGGGAAGGATCAGCACCATGACTCATAACGCAAGACAAGAGTTTCTTATGGGGTGGCTCCTTTCACATGCATTGCGGTAGCAACAACGTGTTTCTGAACTGCGAGCCTATCCTGGCCGCGGGAGAAAAGCTATTAAGACCCTATGGAATTCACCGTGCACATGGGAGTTGCTCTCGATATGAGACCGAAATGGGCATCCTTGGTGAGTTGGGCCCATGCACCTATGGCTTGGCGAAGCCCGTGGCCGATAGAGTGAGCTTGGCGGGGGAGAGAGGCGAGTCAAAACCAATGATTGCTTCGCCTGTGACTTCGACCTTGAAGCTCTTAGCAAAAGCCAAAATCTGGTAGATCTCGCTGCGTTCGCTATCGAGGCGGATGGAGTGAGAAACCTTGACTTGAACCCTTTCGTCGCTGGGGATCCACTCATCCATTTCTGGAGCCTCAATTTTGCCTAATGAGACACCGTTGATCTTTAGGTCGATGGAGAGGGAACGCAGATGAATGGCGTAATTGTTTGGATTCTCGAGCTCGGTGATGAGTTCCAGGTCTGCTTGAAGCGCGCTGAGAGACTGGCGATCAATCCTCTTGAAGTGCAGGGTGGGCCGGACCATGATTGGCAAGGAGCCAGACCATTGGGCTGAATACCAAGTAGCAGGGTCTAATTCTCTTTGGTTGCTTCTCAGAGCAAGTTGCAAGGAGCCGGGAATACTCGCTTCTTCTGGGGTCTGTTGCAGGGAGTCGACCATCTCTTCACCTGCTAAAGACATGTGAGCTTTGAATTCGATTTCACCGTGGGCCGGTACTTGTCTGGGCACATGGTCGGTGAGGATTTTGAGAGGTTGGTCCTCTAAACGAAGGACACGTTCCGTCTCGATGATTTCCACATCGAAATCATTGGGGTTGCGAATCACGAAAATGCTGAGGATTTGGAGTTCTCCGAATCGCTCCGCCGTCAAAGTCGTTTGGCGAAGGTTTACCTCTAAGCCCTGGGGTGGTACTGGGCGAAAAAGGGCGCAGCCAGAAAGGGCGACCAACAGGAGGGTCAAGAGGGCCCATGCCCTAAGCTCTTGGATGGGCACTGGCATGTACTTTCTTCAGTCGTTCGGCGTCGACGGAGGTGTAAACAGTTGTGGTTTCCAAGTTGGCGTGGCCCAACATCTCTTGAACGCTCCGTAGGTCAGCTCCTTTGTGCACCAAGTGAGTGGCGAACGTGTGACGGAGCAAGTGGGGCGTGACAGTTTGTTTGATTCCAGCTTCCTGGCCCAGCTTGCGTAAGCGCTTGTATACGGCAACGCGGCTGAGGGCACCGCCTCGGACTCCCAGGAATAAGTTGCCAGGTGAATGGGGCTTTGCCAGTCTGGGGCGACTTCGCTTCAAGTAGAGCTCGAGGGCCAGCACGGCTTGTTGATGAATCGGAACGAAGCGCTCCTTGCGTCCTTTCCCTAAGACCTTGAGGGCTTCCAAATTTTGTTCGCGGCGGAAATCGGCGGCGTCCAAACCCACCAATTCGGCAACACGAATCCCCGTGGCATAAAGGATTTCAATGATGGCCTGGTCTCGAAGATCAAGAACGGCGTGGCCCTTGGAAACCTGGAGTAGCAGGGTCATTTCTTTTGTGGTCAAGTAATGGGGTAGGGTCTTTTTGCGCTTGGCGCCAGGTAAGTGGACGGAAACGTCTTCACGGATGACTTTCTCCGCCAATAGGAAGTGGTGAAAGGAGCGTAGGGCCGCTTGTCGCCGTGCTAAAGTGCGGCTTGAGTCTCCTGCTGCCCGTCGATGAGCCATGAATTTTAGGATCGAGTCAGCCCCAGATTGATTTATGTTGGTGAAGTTAAGTCCTTCTAAGAAAAGGACATAAAGCGACAGATCACGCTCGTAGGCATGGAAAGTGTCCCGGGACCACATGGATTCCGTAAGACCCAAGTTCAGAAAAAGTTCTATTTCACAATGATCCATCCAACGCTTGTTCCTATTGACCGTATAGACTGCCTGACAGGATGAATTTCCTGACATGCTGCAATCCTATAGCAGTTAATAAGTTATGCAATATCTGCCCCGCAGGAGTCAAGAGCTAAGCGCAGGATTGTCACAGGGACTCGTCTTTTGTTTGACAACCAAGGGTCTAGGTCAATATACTCCCCGGCAACGATTTGAAGATCATAGATACCGTTCTGGCATAAGCCTTTTTCCCAGGCTTACTTAGCGCACGATGAACGTGGGCGTGCTGGACACAAATTGAGGTAGCACCATGCGCGCGAGAGATCGCGAAAAGTTCAAGAAGCTCCTGCTTGACCGCCGGAGACAGCTGACCGGAACTCTGTCATCCATGGCAGAAGAGGCGCTCAAGACCCATGGCACTGGCCAAGGGATCGATGACATCGCCGATATGGGCAGCGACCAATATGAACAAGAATTAACATTGGGCCTTATGGCGACGGAACGGGTCGAAGTTCAGTCAATTGACCAAGCTTTGGATCGGGTCGACGATGGCACTTACGGTAAGTGCTGTGGTTGCAAAACAGCCATCCCCGTACCACGCCTGACAGCGGTCCCTGCGGCACAGTACTGCATCGAGTGCCAAAGCCACGTCGAGAAGTATGGCGTGCCTCCAGGGGAAGAGGAAGAAGAGTAACACCAACCACTGGGCCGGATTTTTTTGGAAATCCGGCCATTTGAGGGCAACACTTGACTACAAAGACCCCGAAGAGTCATTGGCTCTTTGTTGTGACCTTTTTGATTGCCCTGGCTTTGGATCTCATATCCAAGCATTTGATCGAAACCCGACTTGGCATGTTCGAAGAATATGAGGTTTGGCAAGGCGTCTTGCGCTTCCGTTTGATCACCAATCCTGGAATGATGTGGAGCATGGCGGAAGCAGTCCCTGCCTCCCTCTGGGTCGCGATTCGCGGGAGTGTGCTTCTTGGTCTCATCTGGATGTATTTCAGCTTGGAGAACAAGGGGCCTATGGCTCAGTTGGCCTTCGGGTTGGTTTGCGCCGGTGCTTTGGGCAATATCTATGACAATATCTTTCAGAACAAAGATGCCTTGTTCCAGGGGGAAGTGAGGGACTTCATCCAATTCTATTGGTTCGAATTCCCCACTTTTAACGTGGCGGACTCCTGCATCTGCGTCGGGGCTCCTTTGCTTCTTCTTGTGCTGTGGAGCCATGATCGGGAGCTGCGCGCCAAAGAGGACGGGAAGCCTCAGGAGCAAGGCTCTTGATGAGCCTGATTCAGCAGGCGAAGTGATCGTTCCAAAGTGTCGCAGGCCTTTTCACTCTAAGTTCGGGTGAATCTCTCTATTTTTTTTACGAACCGTGTATTTCCTCAAGGCAAGTATTAAGGTTGCACGAGACCTAGTGTGGTTGTGTGTGAATCGTAAATGTGTCGCATCATTCTTGAGAGCAAAGCCTATGAGGCTCGAGACCGTCGACGCCTCGCTCATTGAGAGCGCAGTCAGTAGTTTTCTCGACTTAGCCTGGGGTGACCTTGCGGAAGCTCATTGGCCGAAAAGCATGAACTTCACCGGTGCTGACCGGGATGAGGTCTTGGCTGGTTTTGTCGACGAAAAAAAGCGTGGGTGCATGCGCAAATTCAGTTTGCGCCTGGGTAATCGACGTTATCCCTTCATGAAGATGGTCTTTCAGGAGCTGCTCTTTCGGGACTGCTTCTTTTTTAGTGTCGACACTCACGATGAATTGGACATCAAAGACACCAATCCGGACTACCAGGAATGGTTGGCCATCAAGCACTATAATATCGAGCTTAAGAACAAGGTTGAGGATGTCTGGCGGGCTCGGGGCATTCCAACGTTGAGCGTCCTTCTCGACCGAGTCGACGACGATGAAGTGCCAGAGCGTCAAATCTGTACCATCACTCCTTCACCGCTGATCTATGTGGTGGACGATGAGGAATCTATCGCCGAGGGAGTTCGGCGCACTTTGGTCAAACGAAACTACGCTGTTGAGGTGTTTCACTGCGCAGAAGAGGCCATGAAGGCCATTCACCAGAAACGTCCAGATCTTATTGTCTCCGATTTGGAGATGGGAGATGGGGACTCGGGGTTGGAGTTCTGCGAGAGAATCCGGCGAGATGAAGACTTGAAGGACATCCCTTTTATCCTGGCAACGGCCGCAGGAATCGATTTGAGCCAGTTTGAGTTGATCGATGGCTTCATCGTTAAACCCTATGAAGTGGAGGTTTTGTGCGCTTTCGTGTCGGAAAACTTGGCGCACAGTACTCACTGACTAGGTTTGCAACTTTGCCCAATCGAGATCCTCGTTTCGGCAGCAAACCCCCCTGTTCTTCCACAATTCTGAATTCTTGTCCGATCCAAGGCAGAGGCGTTAGACTGTGCCCGAATCAAGGCATCCGGTAGACCCCGTGTGGTCATTAAGCCCAAGACGCCCGTCAGACCTGTTTGAGCGAACAATCCATGATTGAGTCAATATTTAAGGGCGTAGTCCGCCTCTTTGGTTCTCACAATGAGCGCCAGATCAAAGCGAATCGAAAAGAAGCTGAGGTCATCGCTTCTTTTGAGCCCCAACTTGAAGTTCTCAGCGACGCAGATCTGCAGGCGAAGACGGATGAATTCCGTGACCGCCTAAAGAAGGGCGAAACTTTAGAGGACATCTGTCATGAAGCCTTCGCTGTGGTGCGGGAAGCCAGCAAGCGAATTCCCCCTCCCGGCGAAGAAAAAGGGCTCCGGCACTACGACGTCCAGATGGTCGGTGGCTTGGTCTTGCATCGCTCCGGCATTGCCGAGATGGCTACCGGTGAAGGCAAGACGTTGGTTGCCACCTGTCCGGCCTATTTGAATGCCTTGGAGGGCAAGGGCGTTCATGTCATTACCGTGAACGACTACTTGGCTCTTCGTGACCGCAACTGGATGGCTCCTATCTTTGAATTCCTGGGCCTGACGGTGGGCGCGATTCAGAGTGAGATGACCAATAGTCAGCGTCGGGAGCAATATGATTGCGACATCACCTACGGCACCAACAACGAATTTGGCTTCGACTACCTTCGGGACAACATGAAGTCGCGGGTTGAAGACCAGGTCCAGCGCAGTCGCCATTACGCGATCTTGGATGAGGTTGATAAT
>WFTN01000560.1 GCA_015485455.1 Planctomycetota bacterium
CGCCGTCCGTAGATGGAGGCACAAATAATCTGAAAATTCTCCGTGGCTTTCTCGTGTCCGCGGCCTACTTGAAGAAAAGAAGCAGATTCAGCGGGCAGATTCCCAATAGTCGGAGTGTCGATAGCCAACTTGCGCAGGGCAGAATTGAATGCATCTCCCATGACAGGACTGCGCAGGGCAAAGGCTCCCCACCGCCCGGCCATGGCCAGCAAAATGGCGTCCCCTGTATCCAACTCAATATCTCGCAAGAAAAATTTGTTCTTGGGGATAATGTAACCAGACGTCTCTTGATCGCCGCTATCCACATATTCCACCGGGATTCCCATGTTGCGCAACTCCGCTTTATCACGATCGAAACGCTTTTCGATCGAGTCAATGCGAGCCTCATCGTCATAGCCAACAACGTGGCCAGCGATCTGAGAAAACGGGACCGGGCGCGGCGTTCGAAGCATGAAAGAAATCAAGTTCAGCAACCGTTCGGTTTTGGAGATTTTTACTCGTTCCATGGGGACCCCAGTTTTACGCCTGATGAGCCAGAACCTCAAGCCATGTTAGGGGAAGCAAAACGCCGCAGCGACAGATCATGTGGCTGGCGCATGGTTTGGCGCATCTTTTTGTTTTTCTTCCAAAATTCGCTTGCCAAAAAAGAACAAATAGAGAGGTGCCGAAATCAGGTGTATACCCACGATTAGAGCCCAAATATCTCCGACCTCGTGATTCTTCGACACGAGCCAAGAAGCCAAAGGCAGGAGCAAACCCAAATAAAGGACGGTGTCCAAAATTACCGCCGTCCAGACCGAAGAAATTCCCACCAAAGCTTGAGAAATAACAATGGCGCAGATGAGACCGGGATGCCCAAGGATCACCGTCTGCAGATAAGAAACACCATAACCTAAAGAATCACCCGTGGCTTTCGGGGCCACAAACCCCAAAATTTCCGGCGCCAAGAAATAAAGGAGAAGACCCAAGCTCAACGAAGATCCTAAGGCCAAAGTTGTAGCCACTAAGACCCCTCGAAACGCTCGCTTCCTCAATCCAGCCGCCATATTCTGCCCAAGAAACGACGCTGCTCCTGTGCCCCATCCCAAACAACAAAATAGAATCACCATTTCCAAACGAATTCCGATGCCAACGCCGTCCAAGAAGTCTCGCACACTTTGGCCCCTGTGTTGGCTATGGGTGTTAGCCAGCGAACCCGAGGCAATCACCAAGATGTAGTAGATCGAAACCACTCGGATCACCATTTGTAGGGAGTGGACGCAACCTTGATTGAGAAACCTAAGGACCAAACTTCTTTTCTTCGGAAGGAGGGGCCATTGCTTCTTCAAGCGCCCCATAACGACCTGAAGATAAATCACGCCCAACAGCCGGGAGAAAACTGTAGCCCAGGCGGCTCCCTCCACCCCCAGCTTAGGAAATCCCCACAAACCGAACACCAGGATCACATCTAAGAGCAGGTTGATGACATTGGCACCTATCAGGGCAATCATCGGGGCCAAAGACTTGCCCAACCCCCTCAGGATAGCGCACTGAAACAACATGAAGAACATGGTGCCAGACCCAAGAGATAAAATGAGGAGGTAAGTGGAGCTCGACTGAGCTGTTTGTGGATCAGCGGCAAAAGAGCCGATCAAATAAGGGGTCAACAGGGCAAAGGCGCCACCTAACCCAATGCTCATGCACCCAGTGAGAAAAAAACCTGAGCTGTAGATTCGGCCAAACTCATCAAAATCCTGAGTACCTGCGGCCCAAGATGCTTTGCCCCCAATGACGTTAGCCACCCCATTGAATGCCAGCATAGCCGCCATGTTGACAATGCCACCAATGGTGACAGAAGCCACGGCTCCAGGGCCCAAACGGCCGACGATCAAAAGATCAATACAGTTGAACAACCCGTGAAATGCCATGGCAAAAGCCAAAGGCGCACCAAAACGCAGCAGGCGCATGACAAGGTGACCACGTGTGAGCAAAGCTTCTTCCATCATGGATGAAGCTTACATCGGAAAGCGAAGAGACAAAATCAGAAGCGTAAGACCGGCGAAGATTCTTTGATTTCTGCCCGCACTCGGTCGAAGTTCAGGGGTTTGCGCCACACACGCATCCCTTTATCCTTCAATTTCTCGACCTCCGCATCATTCAAGAACCCGGTCATCACCACCACCCGCGTATCCGACAAGACGTCATCGCCCGTGAGTGTTTCCAAAACTTGCTCGGCGTCGATGTCGCCCAAGTTGTAGTCCAAGATCAAAAGCTGCGGTCTTGTCCGCGCAGTCTCAAACCCTGCTTTGTAACCACTGGATGCAA
>WFTN01000561.1 GCA_015485455.1 Planctomycetota bacterium
ATGTTTGTCTGGATTTTGGTGTCGATTTGGACTTTTTGCCGATCTCGGGGGCTTGGCAAAGAGCATTTTGCAACCTCTCTGCCGGCGGTTTTCTTGTGGGGGATGGGGTTTCTGCTGTGGCAATTGGCTATCTGGCCGTTTTCTTTGGAAGCGAGCCAGGGCATTGACGCCATCTTGATCACTTTGGAGTCTTTGGCTTGGCTGTGGCTGGCATTTCATCTACTTGATTCGCGGAATTCCCGAAGAATTGCCCTCTTAGTTATTGTCGCATCGGGGTTTATGGCCTCTTTGTTTGGCCTTGCCCAATTCGAGCAGAAGTTCCCCTCGGCCTTTCCCCATGGAATCGCGGGTTCCTGGGCTTGGTTGAGGTCCATGGGGGAGCAATGCCCTTGGGGAAACCCGTTTGGTCCATTGGAACAGACGGATGCTCCAGGCTCTTATTTTGGGCACACTAATTTCGCTGCGGAGTTTGTTGTCCTTGGCTTTGTTGTGGCCTTTACTTTGGCTCTGGGGACATTCTGGAGGTCCCTCCGCCGTAGAAACTGGCCGGAATTTCTTGTTTCCTGCTTCGGATTCGCCGTGGCCGGGGTTCTAGCCCTCTTCCTCATTCGCTCATCGTCTCGGTCTGTGGCCTTGGCTGCCGCTATTGGTGTTGGTGCCGCCTGGTTCCACATTTTCGTTTATGACCTGCTTCATCGTCCCTTGGGAGGGAAGAAGCTGGTTCATGTCCTGTGCCATGCTTGCTTGGCTGTTGGCTTGGGTGTCGTTCTCTTCCTTGGATCTGGTTTGTCAACGAGCCCCCGTTCTGGACAAGAACAGGTCTCGATCTCTGAACGTTTGGCCTCGTCTTTGGATTTCGAGAATACCACCATTCGCGAGCGTTTTGATTTGTGGGACAACACACTTGCGATGTCCCAAGCCAATGCTGTCTTTGGTGTGGGCCCAGGAAATTTCAAAGTGGCTTACCCGGCGTTTGCCTTTGCTCATCGCAAGCACGAAACTGGCAGGCTGACATTGGCGCGTCAGCCCAGGCAGCCTCACAATGAATACCTCAATATCTTGGCAGAAAACGGGGTGGTCGGTTTTCTTTTGATGCTGATTGCCTTTCTTGCTTTTCTTCTTCCTTTTATCCGCCGTCGTAACGCCTTCTTGAAGGCTGTCGATGACGAAGACAATGTCGCTTTGGCGATGATTTGCTCCGTGGTTGCTTTTCTCGTCACCGCTGCTTTCGCTTTCCCGAGTCAGCAAACCGGAACGCGCTTGGTTTTCTTGACCTTGGTCGCTTTGGGGTTAAGACTCAACAAAGGTGGTTCGGAGAAAACCATCGGCCCAGGCCCAAGATTCGCCCCTTCAGGTCATGCATGGGCCATTGGGTTTCTCTTCGCCTTGGTCTTAAGCGCCGCTCACTATCGCGCCGCCTTTAAGTCCTCTGAGTCTATCGCTCAGCTTGTCTCTGGGTCCGTGTCGTCGTCATCGATAGGACCTGCCATCGTGGCCTTGAGAGTGGCGGATCAAGCGGTGAGGCGCAATCCGGCCAGAGCTGACTACCAGCTCATGCGGGCGCAAGTTTATCGCTCAGTTGGGTTGCTCAATGAAGCCGAGGCTGGTTACTTTGCAACTCTCAAGCGAGCGCCGAACATGCCCAATGCATGGTTAGGAATCGCCAAAGTTAGGTTGGAGGCACAGCGACCAGGAGCGGCCAAGATTGCCGCCAAGCGAGCTTTGGAGTTGCAGCCCGAAGAGCCTCAGATCCTGGTGGCAGTTGGGGAAATCTATGAGATGATTGGGGATCGTAATGGTGCTTTAGCGGCCATTGAAAAGGCCCTGAGATTATCACCTCTAGGTCCAGATCGTCTCCAAGCGCTTCTGTCTCTGACGCGCATTCATAGTGCCTTGGGAAACCACACAACCGCAGGGTCTTTCCTAGCCCAAGCAGAAAATTTGGCACCGGGCCATCAATCTGTGCTGGAAACGAAGGCTTACTTTCTTGAGCGCCACCAGCCTAAGTCAAGAAGTTCCTTTGAGGCTTGGGCTAAGTTCTCTGCTGTCAATCCGAATCACAGTGAGGCGCATCTTCGGCTTTGCGAAAATTGGCTCAAGCGTTCTGAGTTTCAACGAGCTTTGAAGGAAAGTGAGAACGCCTTCGTGGGTGACAACAACTTGATCATTGCTCTTTACCGACGCGCTCAGGCTCAGGTCGGTTTGAATCGGCTCCAAGAAGCGCGAGACACATTGTATGAATGTATTCAAAGAATCAGTCGATCAATGGAGAGGGACGAGTCTCTTTTCTCACGCTCGATGAAACTCATTACCCAAATAGAATCTCGATTGCGGTCGGCAAACCCACAAGTGGGGCCTGAGGAGGTCAAGTGATCCGCTGTATTGGCACTATCTTTATTTTGCTTTGGGCATCGGGTCGAGC
>WFTN01000562.1 GCA_015485455.1 Planctomycetota bacterium
ACCGCTTGCATTTTCTTGGCCCTTGTGGCGGCCTGGAGTCTCTCATCCCAAAAACTCGACTTAAAGAAGGAGCTCCGAGACCGCAAGAATGTGGAATCTCCCATCTCCAAGGGGAAGACTGAGACCCTGGGGGCTGACAAGATCAATATTCCCGTCCCACCTTTCCGCTTTCCATGTGCAACTGGGGGGGAATTCGGCTCTGACGACCTAAAAGGAAAACTCTGGGTGGCGGAGTTCATGTTCACCAGCTGTGGCGGTTTCTGCCCAGAAATGAGCAAAATGACGGAATTGCTCCAAGATCGGACAGAAGATCTCCCCGACTTGCATTTTGTCAGCTTCACGGTGGACCCTGAGCGAGACACACTTTTAGCACTGAAAGAATATGGCGAGGAATATCACGCAGACAACAAGCGCTGGCATTTCTTGCGGGCCAAATTAGAAGAAGTCCATGCTCTGGGCAGAAAGGGCTTTTTTCTCCTCAATGACACCGACTCCCTGGTTCACTCTAAGAAAGTGGCCTTGGTCGACCGAAATGGGAGAATTCGTGGTTACTTTGATGGCGCTGGCCCAGAGCGCGTCTCCGACTTCAAGGCTTTGGAGCTTCTGATTCGAGACATCTATGAAGAAGGTGACCAATAATGGACCTTGTCGCCGTTCTACCTGCGGTAGACGCAACCCTCAATTTCGTTGCCTTCTGCCTGTTGATGCTGGGATATCGCCAAGTCAAAGCCGGCGAAGTTAAAAAACACAAAAAGACGATGCTCATGGCCCTCACGGTCTCGGCGCTCTTTTTGATCTGCTATTTGACTTATCACGCCCTGGGTGAAGAAAAGAAATTCAGCGGAGAAGGGTTCATCCGCAACATTTACTTCTTCATTCTCATCACCCACATCCCCTTGGCCGCCCTCATGGTTCCGCCAATCCTATTCTTGGCTCACGCCGGAATCACCGAGCGCATTGAACGCCACAAAAAACTGGCCAAGTTCGTGCTTCCGGTATGGATGTATGTATCCGTGACCGGTGTCTTGATCTACTTGCTCTTACATGTGCTGTATGGCGAGTAGGACGTGAGAATCTGGCTTGGGCCGGTTACTACTTGGCGTGCAAGAACCAAAACAGGCAATACCAAACAACGCCGACGAAATGCCAGTAAAGCATGCAATTGCCGCAGCTGGCTTTGAAATCTTGAAAATCGGCTCCCGCCCGACCGCGCAAAAAGCATTTTCCCATGAAGAACATGCCCCCCAAGACGTGAAGAACATGGAGAGCGGTAATCATATAGAAGAGCGCGGTGAAATTGGGGGAACCTTCCAGCACCACCCCAGCTCCGACCAAAGATTTCCACAAGAATACCTGGGACAGGCAAAACCCCAGCCCCAAGACCCAGGTGAGGCCCACCCGTTTCACCAGCTGAGTACGTTGTTCAGGACGTTTGGCCCCCATGGACCAGAAACCGACCAAGCTCGATGCCAGGATGAAGCAGGTGCTGATCCAAAGATCACGGACCAAAGTCGGGGCGTCCGCAGGAGGCCAAGCGCCCGAGTCGCCCCGCAGGATGACTAAGGCCGAGAGAATTCCAGCAAAGAGCATCACCACTGTGCCGCAGAAGACGACAACTGCTAAGCGGGTGGCGGACACCGGAGGTCCGCTATCATTGGGTTTCTGTGGACCACCCCCTCCACCGCCGCCTCCACCTTCGCTTGGCGGCCAAGCAACGGGAGGGTCTACGATCTGAGGGTCGTCGAGTATGGCTGATGAACTTGACATGGTCCACCATCATAGCCTCAGATCCCCCTCCTTGGCAACCCACTGGGGTCATGCGACAATTTGGGTATTCATGCAGTCCTTTGCCTGAAGCCAAATAGCCCCTCTGAATAAAGGCAAGCCGAACCTTGGCAGTTCTCCCATGATCTCGAATGGCGTCCAAAAAAAACGCCGCCCGAGGTGGGCGGCGCTTCTAAAGACTTTTGCTAAGCGAAACTTAGATTACTTCGGCGTCACAATCGGAACTTCACCAGCGTTATACGCTTCATGCAAGTAACGCATCATCAAGTTGAGATGATCACCCTTGTATGTCTTCAAGTCACCGGTGATCGACGAAGCCAAGTAGCGCACAAACATACGCTCCTTAATGGAGTCCAATGGAATCTTGAGGGACTTGCCAGTAGCGCTGTCCTTCAAGCGTAACTGCCCCCGCACTTCTTTCGGACCGGTTCCCACGATGATGGAACCATCGGTCTTAATAACACGCCATTCTTCTAAGAAGTTAGAAGGCATGTTGGTGCCCGGTAAGAGAGCCGCAGGATCCGCCAACCAGCGTGACGTCCACTCGGAGCGCAACTTCCGTCCAGCCCACTCCAAGTTAGGAGCGATCACACCTTTTTGAGCCGGATCTCCCGTTCCGTGGCAACTATTGCAATTCACTTCTTTGAAGACATTTCGTGCCATTTGCAATTCTTGCGCTGTCAATGGAGCTAAGACAGGAGCAACGTAAGGGATGGATTGAGAATCCAAAGCGCCAAAGAACTTGACCAAGGTTTGAATCTCACCTTCGCTCATGCGGAAGGTGGGCATCCGAACGTCCAAGTAGTCGCGCAAACCGTTGCCATGTAGCTTGGCTTGAGTCTGCGTCGGGTTGCGCAAGAAGTCCGCCAACCATTTTGGATTAGTTCTAAAGCCAATGCCCAACAAAGAAGGTGGCCTGCTATCGGAGCGCTTGGCCCCTTCATCGGTCTTGCCAACATATTGGGGCAGTGCCCAAAGATCTGGTTCAACTCCAGCTTCAATTTGATGGCAACCAATGCAGTTGTACTTCTTGACGACCCACCAACCCTTCTGGATGGCCTTGCCCCGCTCGTCTGGGTTATAGCGGAACTCCTCAGGGATCTGAGTTTCCACACTGCCTTGGAGGAAGGTCGAGAGAGCCACGATCTCCTTCTCAGACAAACCGAAATCTGGCATCTTGAGACGATCAAGACCATCGGGATCTTCGTAGACCTTACCCTTGCCGAAAACACCTGGATTCCGAAGCTTCTCTTCGAAGAATGCTTTATGGGTGTAGCGATGGGCCCGCTTGAAACCATGCTCCAAGCGACCAAAATCAAGACGTTCTTTTGGCTTCGAACCTTCTTTTGTCAGCTCAGTACCAATGCGGCCCTCGGTTTCATGATCTTTGATCTCATGGCAACCGGAGCAACCGTAATTGGAAACCAACGCTTTGCCCTGTGCTGCAAATGCTGGATCATTGAGGTTTGCGATTGTCTCGTAATTCACCCCGGAGCCCGTCTTGCTCTTGAGGAAGGTTGCCACGTTTCTCGCATCTTCCTCTGAGAGTCGAAGATTCGGCATGACGCCGCTGTCTGGCTCCATAATCCACTTGACCAAAAAGTTGTATTCAACTTTGTCGCCAACGTAGGAGAGGTCAGTCCCGAAGCCATCGCCAATAGTGACGCCATTATCTTCGATCGTATGACAACCTAAACAACCCCGTTTCTTGAACAGAGCCTCACCCATGGTGGCATTGCCTGGAGCATAAGTTCCCACATCCTCACGGATATCGGACTGCTGCCACAAGTACGCCGCAATTTTCATGGCATGCTCTTTGGCCTGAGCTTCATCCAGATTCTTGAAGAACTGGGGCATTTTCGTCGTTGGACGGAACTCTCTGGGATTGAGCAACCAAGGCAAAAGCCAATCTGGACGCACCTTGCTCTTCAAGTTCTTCAGGTTAGGTCCGACTTTTTGCCGCTCTTTCTCCAAGTCCATGCTCTTGGCAACGATTTCGTCACGGCGAGTTTGGATACCAGAGATTTGCATGTTCAGCTTGCGCTTGGCATTCAAGTCCCGCTCGCTCTTGAGTGAAACCGCCAAACGGGATTCCTTGTCATCAAGAGTCAAAAGCTCGCTCTTGATCTTCAAGATCTCTTCGCCTTGAGTGTCAACACCTTCATAACGGTGACAGCCCCAGCATCCTTTGAACTGGAACAAATGGCGAGCTTCGTTGAAGGCCGAAACTCGTTCGTATTCGACAAGGTTTCCTTTGTCATCCCGAACCCCGTGACCTTTTTCATCCATCTCCACGTAAGGAGAGGGTGTGTAATTCAGGTAGATGTCATCTTTGTGGCACTGAATACAACCGGCTTCGAAGCTACCCATCTCTTTTTCAACCGCATCAGGATTGCGTTGAGTCAGTGGGAACAACCAGTGGTGGTTCATGCCGTGAGCCAAGTGCTCAGATGTCACCGAGCGTCCGTTACCGTTGTGGCACATGGAGCAGCCGAAACGGCTTGGGTCATGGATTTCCAATAAACCCTTGTGGGGATGTGTGGTCCAAACCCCGGCCATTTCCACAGGCTCATCACCAGGCGTGGTTTCATTGATATCCCATTCACGCATGGTGACGGGTTCCCTGGCACCAGCGTGGCAGCTTTCGCAACGGTCCACCCAATCAAACTCACCAATGTGAATTTGCAGGATGTCCGTCACACCTTTGCCCTCAGAACCAAGAAGACCTTTATTGGTCTTCTCCATCAACTTGGCGACGTTCGCGGGCAAAGGGCCATCCAGATTCTTGACGACAAAGTCGTCCAGTTGTTTCTGTAGAGCACTGGATGGCTTGCTCAAAGCAGCACGCTGGCGATCCAACTTTGATTTGCGAGCCTTGTAAGCATTGAGCTTGGTGGTGATCTCATCAAAGTCGAGAGACAAGTCTTTGGACTCGCCATCTGTAACCAGGGTGACCGGCAACTTTGTCGCCTTCACGTCAGCCATGAGGCCAAGGATAGTCTCACGGCGTTCGTCGCTGCGGGCTGTTTCGAGAGAATAACGGTAAGCGCCCAGCTGGGCCCGCGCATTCTTGAAAGCCCCTTGCAAGCTGTCAATGTTGCCCTGTAGTTCCACCAACTCATCAGCGATGGCGGGCACCTTGGCATCCATCGCTTCCTTGGCGGCCTCAAGTTTCTCTTCCAATGCCTTGTAAGCCTTGGAGTCTTTGAGCTTTGCCAGTTTCTTTTCTTGGGCGGGCTTAAGCACGTCCAAGTAGTTGGAATATACGGTTACGAAATTTTCCTGAATCGCCTTGTATGGGCGGCGTCCAAAGAATTCGTCGTATCCTGCCAGGACAACCGATCCCATGAGCACAGCCGACGCCAAAAAGATTGGCAAGCTGAGGGATTTGGTCTGTATTGGGTCCTTGGGGACGGGCTGCTTCTCAGCCATCTGTCGCTCCTTAAATCCTGCTATTGTTCGTTTCGGCCACGGCTATGAACCGTGGGTTAAATATTGAACCAAGGGGTTACCCAAACGTACTTCACGTTAAACGCGAGTCGCAGGATCATTTTGACTGGTAATGACATCATGGTAATCATGAAAATCTGCAGATGAATGTACTGCATGAGACTCATGCGTGCATACATCGTTGACTTTCGAAACAGGGCATGAAAAATCCCCCCTGCCACCGCACTGTAGGCTAAGCAGACGGCCCCCCCGAAGAGGCCTTTCCCCATCGCGCTGGTGATGCCGAACATCTCATGAAGATCTACGTTGATTTCGTAGACAACCTTCAAATGATCCCATGTCTCACCAGGATAGAAGAACATCCATCCTGGACCTCGCATGAATGTTCCCAAGATGACTAAAGCCACCCATAGGACCAAGAATCCGAAGAGAAAGATAGAAATGGCAAACTTGCGCTGCTTCCATGTGTAGTAGCCGTTCCCCATGGGGTTGGGATCGATGTAGGGAATAGCCATCAAGCCACCCACAATGATTCCCGGCAAGATCACCCCAGCAATCCACGGATCGAAGTACACCAAAATCTCTTGGAGACCCAAGAAATACCAAGGTGCCTTCGACGGGTTCATGGTTAGGGTCGGATTTGCCGGTGATTCCAAAGGTGCATCCAAGAACACCGACCACACAATCAAGAAAGCCGTGACGATAATCGCCGCCAAGAATTCTCGTTTGAGTAGATGGGGCCAGACACTCACGGTCTTGTCCCAGCTTGGGTGCCAAGGGGCTGTTTTTCTGTGGTGGGTCTTGGCCAAATTCGGATCAGCTTCCAACTGTTCGATCAAACGATCGTTGGCGAAAGCCTGGCGAAATGCCAGCCACATATAAAAGATCAACAAGACCAGCATGAGGACGATGGGCACGTTGTCTGGCAACGCAATCAAATCCCACAACTGTTGGCCGTCAAATATTGCCGGTGGATGAACTTCGAGTTCTGGTTTCATCCCGGACGGTTCACTGAGGAAGAACATTCAGCCTTCTCTCCCTTAAACAGAATGCCAAAGGCAATCGCTACTTCTTGACTGGTTTCATTTCGCTTTCGAGCATGACAGGAGAAGGGCCAGAAATGGCTCCGTCTTTGCGCACACGCCAGAAGTGAACAATCATCAACACACTGGCCATGATGGGGATGGCAATACAGTGCCAGATATAGGCACGGAGCAAAGCATTGGCGTCCACAATGGAGCCACCCAACAAGGCAAAGCGCACGTCATTGAACGCATTGATTCCGAACTCAGCCGCCAAAGGACCTTCATGCCCCAAGATCGGCGTAGCCCGCGCCATGTTCGTTCCCACGGTGACCGCCCAGAAACCCAATTGATCATCAGGCAAAAGGTAGCCAGTGAACGACAACAACATGGTGAACAACAACAACTGAACACCGATGGCCCAGTTGAATTCACGAGGGGGCTTATAGGAACCGGTCATGAAGACACGGAGCATATGGAACCAGGTCGTCATGACCATGGCATGAGCCGCCCACCTGTGCATGTTCCGCAAGATGTTGCCAAAGGGCACGTCATTCATGATGTAGAGAATGTCGCGAAAGGCCTGCACCTTGGACGGATGATAATAGAACATCAGCAAAACGCCGGTGAGCGTTAGGACAATGAACAGATAAAACGTGATACCGCCCATACCCCAAGTGAAGTTGTACCTCACTGCATCTCGGTTGATGCGAGCTGGGTGAAGGTGCAAGAAAACGTTCGACAAGACCGCCAAGGAGCGGTTTCTCGGGGAATCGTCAAGCTTGTGCCTAAATACGGATTTCCAAATTTGGCCTTCTTTGAGCTGTTTTTCCAGCTCGGCCAATTTGTCTTTGTTCGACTTCTTGCCGGAACCTTGGTCTGACTTTGACATGGTCAATCCCGTCCTCCATTACGGGGTTGGACTCGCTCATTCACGGGCCAACTGCAGGTGTTATTAAACCTTAAACACCGAGCAACTTAGCACCGGCTGCGTCGAATTTGTCCGCACCATAGAGCTTCAGTTTGTCAACAATAATGGCACCGGTGGCATCCAGCTCAACATGGCAACGATCGAGGGGCCGAGGTGCCGGTCCTTCGAAGTTGATGCCGTCCCGGGTGAATCCACTACCATGACATGGACATTTGAATTTGTCCTCTGCCTCTTTCCAATCAGGGGTGCAGCCCAAGTGGGTGCATTTCGCAAAGATGACAAATAGTCCCTCTGCGTCCTTCACCACCCAGATTCTCTGCCTTGCCTGCCAACTGGTATCCACGCCAATTTCGTAATCGGCTGGAGTCCCAATTGGGAATTTTGTCTTGGGTTCAAACAGCGTCCGTGGGAAGAAAAACCGCATGAACGCCCCTAATAAGACGAAAAAGAAGCCGCTCATCATCAAACTGACGAAATTACGGCGTTGCTCCCGTGCCATGTCGGCACGCTTCTCGTCTTCATCATCTTTTACCAAGCGCGCTTTGGGCTTCGTTGGCTTGAGGGCCGCCGCTGCCTGCTGAGGCTTTTCTACCCCATCTGCATTCGCTTGATCTTTGTTTTCCTCGGTCATCAAATGGCTCCAAGGTCCATCTTTGACCAACTTTTGCGCAATTGTGCGCCAAAGTCGGCAGTTTCATCTATTGCTAAGGCTCAGGTTAGAAAACACGAAATGCATCTCAACCCGCCGTAGACCACATTCTGTGGCCTTTTAGGTAGTTGGGTCGCGAGTTGCCGACGTTTCCTAACCTGTTGCCTTGGAATTTACGGAGGATCGGGGCTTTGTGCAACCAGTGAGCTAGGACCTAAATCACTTCTTTCAATAATTCATCTGGCCCAGCGGGATTGCGCCTGACGCCTGAACGCGTACAATTGGAGCCACACACCTGCGACAAACTGTCAAGGTAGTTTATTGACGTAGAAATACGATAAGTTAGGTCGCAAGTTACTTAAATGTGAACCGGATTGAGGAGGCTGAAATTTGTCTTCAGCAGTTGCAGCTGGCGTAGGAAAAGACGCCCGTGAGTTTTTTGGCATGACACCAGGCAAGTTTGCCATGTGGAGCTTTATCGCCTCCGATGGCATGGGCTTCGCTGGCCTGTTTGCTGCCTATGCCGCAACCCGCGCCCACGCGGATTGGTGGCCGAATCCAAACGACACAGGTGTGCTCAATGTCGACCTGACAGCGCTCAACACCTTCATTCTGATTTGCTCCAGCGTGACCATGGTCTTCGCTCTGCAGGCCTGCAAAGCGGGCAACCGTAAAGCGCTCAGCGGATGGCTCTTGGCAACGATCTTGGGAGGTTCCGGCTTCCTCGGCATTCAAGTGTACGAATACTATCATTTGGTACACGACGGCGTCATTCCTTGGGGCGACAACTTCTCTGCTACCTTCTACTCGCTCACCTGCTATCACGGTTTGCATGTTCTCAGCGGCGTGATCTACCTGACTTGTATTTGGATCGCATCCCTGCGAGGTCGATACGGACCAGATAACTCGATGCCCATCGAAATCGTCGGACTATTCTGGCATTTCGTCGATCTGGTTTGGATTCTTTTGTTTACCTTTGTCTATCTCTTTGAGCCGCTTCCGGCCGGGTAATCAACAGCCTTCAACAACCCCCAATCACGGGTTTCAAACAAAAGGACACGAGGTGATGAGCAACGCAAAGATTGCAAAACTTGAGGCGAAAGTAAACGAAATCATGGCTAGGCCCACGTATAGCGTGACCCCTGCCTGGCAAGCGGAAGTAGCCGAAATTCGGGTGCAGGTTGAAGCCATACGCACCGGTCAAGATGTGGAACGTCGAGAATACAACCGCCCCACAATCCATGGGGGGGGCGGTGCCGCTTTGGCCGCTGCCGGAGGCGCCACGATTGAGGCCGACCATGATGATTCAGATCATCACGCTCCCTACATGGCGATTTTCTTGGCACTGTTGGTTTTGACAGTTCTGGAATGGAAATGTGATGCTTGGTTTGGCCTGAAGGGCACGACCCTTTGGTCAGCCCTCACCATCATGGCCTTGGTCAAAGCCGTTATGGTGGCCATGTTCTTCATGCACATGAAGTTCGAACGCAAGACATTCCATCTGCTGGCCATCATTCCCATCGTTTTGATCATTCTGATGTTGGCCTTGGTCTCACCGGACACCCACCAACACCTGCTGCAATATCTCCGTTTCCTTCAATAGGATCACGAGAAAATTCGAATAGTGAGGCCCTGGGGAGTGAAATTCCTCAGGGCCTTGTTCTTTTCCCCTCTGGCTCCGTCCAAGATCCTCGTTAATCTGGGGCCATGAGTATGCCACCCACAAAAGCGCCAGGCCGTGCCAATTCGATCATGAGTGTAGTCATCATGCTGGTGATTATCGGATTCAGCTGGCGTTCATGTTGGTACGCCACCAAACTGAGCGATGATGACATGGTGGAGCTTCTGGGGGGTGAAGGCAGTGATAGCCGCATCCACAAGGCTCTTTCCCAGTTCGTTGACCGAGCCGAAAACAAAGATCCAAGAGTCAAGGACTGGTATGATTTGGTTGCCAAGCTGGGACGGCACAAAACGTCTCAGATTCGCTCTACAGCCGCTTGGGCCATGGGCTACATCAAAGATTACCCCCCATTCATCCCTATCCTCACAGCCATGTTGGACGATGAGGAGTTGCAAGTGCGCTACAATGCCGCTGTTGGTTTGGGTGCAGCCAAACAAAAAGTTGCCCGCCCGATCCTCAGACTCATGCTCAACGAACACGCCATCAAATCCCCCATCGACGGCACCTTGGAAGAACCACGGGCTCAGGGGGAATATATCCGATTTGGCAAAATCTTAGCCCGCCTCAGGACTCAAGATGGCAAGAAAACAAACATCATTGCTCCTTTGGATGGTCGCCTCTCCCTGTCCCGGGTCCGCCATGGCAAAGCCGTGAAAATGGGCGATGAGCTTTTTGTCATCGAACCCAGCGAAGGGCAGCTCAAGAACGCCATCATCGCTTTGGCCAGATGTGGCAGCGCCGACGACTTGGATGTCTTAGCCCCCATCAAGGAAGGCCGATTCGGAGCGAATACGTCCACCCAGGAACTGGCCCAGGAAGCCATCAAAGCTCTTTCTGCCCAGTAGACATAACCAATTACCCCCTAAACATGCAGAAAGCCCAATCATGATAGTCATGAATGGGCTTTCGATGGCGTATTCTTCCCTATGGGACTGATGCAGAGACGGAGCTGTGCCGTCCCAGTTAGGGGCTGCAAGGTCGCGAATTATTCCTTAGAAAGGCAAATCGCCGTTGTCTGCTTCCCACT
This sequence comes from Planctomycetota bacterium, assembly GCA_015485455.1. Classification (GTDB taxonomy): domain Bacteria; phylum Planctomycetota; family DRQF01; genus S139-23. The sequence goes on from WFTN01000562.1 coordinate 10,546, forward strand.
CTTTGGTGGGAGTCATGACGATGGAATCCCAAGGGCAACCATCCAAACGCATGTCCATGGGGCCCTTGGTGATACAACGGCGGCAGCCGATGCACTTCAATGGGTCAACCCAGATGTGACCAGCAGGATTGTCATCCGTCTTGATGAGCTGCATGCAGTTGTCCACTGGGCAAAGCGGTTGACAGACGGGAGAACCGCCACAACCTGTGCAGGAATCGTAGATTACCGCAATATCCTTGGGTTTCTTCTTGCGTTGCGTCGTCAGTAAGTCAGCCATGTGATCCTCATGTTCTAAGTGCAAACAAAGTGTAGGCTCTCGATTCACTTTGACAAGGGTATGCTTTCTTTGCTCTTTGAGGGCCGTCTCGAGCTATCCCCGTTGATGACGTTCCATTAAATCCATCAATTCGGCGTGAACATCTTCCCCATCAAAAACACCACGGCTCTGAAACACACGTTCACCATGAATAAAAAACATGAGTGCTGGAGATTCGACGTTCTTGTAGCGCTTTAATAGAATTTCATTTTTGTCTGCATTGACAAACCCGACCTCGTAGGGCGGTTTACGACTGGCCATGTTCTCGACTTGTTCGATCATGCATTGGTCGCCGATGCTCCACGCACGATAGAAATGAACCAAAACCGGATGTTCCGCCTTCAAGACACCCGCGTCAAAGTCAGCGTCCGTAAACTCCCGAACCGTTTGCTTGGGTTTCCTGTTCCAGATGGCCACGACAAACATCACCACCAAAGGCACAATCATGACAAACCAAATGGTGTTGTCGAAGAATCCATCTTGGCTATCTGTGGCTGGAGAATGGCGAACTTGGTCTTGAAGAAAAAACACCGTTATGTAAAAAGCGAGGTTCAAGGCAAGACTCCTTCTTCTTGAGCTGCCAAATACTGTCTCTTGAGAATGCGCCAGCGATATAACGTGAGGGCCCACAGGAGGGTCCCTGGCACAACTTGAAGCAGCAAAATGCCATGGACGGCCCTATCGGACCAAGCAAGAGGGTCAGTGAAGAGTGGCGGGAGCAAGCTCAACACGCCTAAAGCCATTAACAGGCCGCCGCTGTAAGAGCGAAACCCCATGTCTCGAAGCAGTGTGCCATAGAAGACGGTCCACGCTCCCAAGAACTGGCCAAGGTAGAGTTCCGTCCCCCAAGAGTACATGGCCGGGTGGGTCTGAAAAAACGACACCAAGACAATCTGGACCAGGACATAGAATGCCACGACGTGGATCTTTCGCAGAACCATATCCCAAACCCGATCATTGAAGTCTGTGACTTCCTCTCGGGTCCTGGGTACATCTGACTTCGACGATTTCGAGGTTTCTTCATAAGTCATAACGGGGTACTTTAGCTCCATGAGACCTCGAGCAACAACTGAGACCATTGGGCGCACCCTTTTGCTGGCGTTTTGCGCCATCGCCTTCGTAGCCTGCGGAGGTTCCCCCTCCAAGAATCCCTCAAAGGGCGACGACGCCAAGGCTGAAACATCATCGAAAGCAGACACTAAAACCGTATCAGATAAGAATTTAGCGCAAAGCGTTGCGATCCGGAATGGGGCCAGCTGGCACATCCAAGTGACTCTTCCCCCATCTCTACCTTCGGGACTTCCCATCGAGCAGGTTACTTGCTCCACGTCAAAAGAAACCCACACCTGGACCAGAAACGCTGACCAGACTCGTCTGTCTTTCAATTTGAAAGACGAAACTTTGGGTTATGAGATCGTGATAACGGACACCCAAGGCAGCACCTTTGTCACCAAGGCTCAATTCGAATGAGCTCCCACTCCCAAACAAAAACGCCCCCTGTCATTTACTTCCTGGCCTTCCTGGTGGTGGCTGCCACATGGTGGTTTTGGCAGAATTCTCGCAATGCCCCTGGTGAGCAGCACAAGCGATGGGAAGAGGAGACGCTCTCCCAGTCAGAGATCAGTGAGCACTTGGCGAACCATGACATGGGCGAAATCTGCCATGCCTTGGTGCAACTCAAGACCCGACTCGTTTTGTTTCCCGAAAAAGACCTGCCCTGGAAGTTAGAACAAAGTCCTTCGGTCCTCGCTCTCAAGGATCATGAGAATCCCAAGGTTCGAAGTTATGTGGCCTATTGTTTGGCCTACTGGCCAGGAGAAGCCCAAGAAGAAGTGAAAGCCCTAATGGAGCTCTTGGACGATGACGTGCCATTGGTGTCCCTCAACGCTGCCATCGCCTTGGCCGCAAGAAAAAACTCTGCGGGGGCAGATCGCTTGGCCCAGGCCATTTCCGACACCAAAGGTGAACAAGTGGCTATGCGGCGCAGCTTACTGGCCGATTTCTACAAAGTAGCCCAAGAAAAGCATCTCACTTTCATAGAAAACGAGCGTGATCGGGCGAAGCTCGACCATGATGAGGAGCGCTTGCGCTACTGCCAAGAAGCCATCGACCGCCTTCATGAGGCGAGAATTTCGACCGCAGACAGTCCAAATCCAAAGTCGGACAAATAGCCACAGTTTCTATC
>WFTN01000563.1 GCA_015485455.1 Planctomycetota bacterium
CAAAGGCATGCGCAGCGGTTGGTTTTCTAACGTGGCTTGAGATTCAAAAGAGTCCAAGACATCAACCACCGTGGGGCCATCATACCAGGACATCTTGTCACTCTTGGTGGCAATACCCTCGCCCTCAATGGCGCAAATAGGGACGAAAACCTTGGGCTCGATCCCAAGTTTTGCCAAGTATTCGGTATACTCAGTTTGAACTTTGTCAAACGCTCCCTTGTCGTAGTCGACCAAGTCCATCTTGTTGACAACAACGGCGACCTGCTTGATTCCCAAGAGGTGCAAGAGGTATCCATGACGACGGCTTTGCTCTTGAACACCTTCTTCTGCATCGATGAGAAGTAAAGCACCTTCGGCATTTGCCGCGCCAGTCACCATGTTCTTGAGGAACTCACGGTGACCTGGGGCATCAATGATGCAGTAGGGTCGTTTGGAGGTATTAAACCAAACTTGTGCCGTATCGATGGTGATTGCTTGATCGCGCTCGGCCTGCAAAGCATCGAGAGCGAATGCCCATTCCGTTCTCATGCCTCTTTTCTTCGAAGATGCGACCACGTGGTCGACCTTCGCTTGAGACAAGTTGCCGGTGTCATAAAGCATGCGGCCGATCAACGTCGACTTGCCATGGTCGACATGGCCGACAATAACGATTTTTACCAGTTGTGCTGTTTGTGTGTTGGTCACGATTAGATCCGTAGAACTCGGTATTGTCTTACATGTATCCGTCTTTGCGGAGCTGTTCGAAGGCGTCTTCAGACTCCTGGTCCTGAGCACGACCATCGCGCTCGGACAATTTCGTTTCTCTCAGCTCTTGAATGACTTCATCAATCGTCGTGGCTGTAGAGTCGATGGGCATGGTGCAGGGAGCACAACCCAAACTACGATAACGTTTGCCGTCTCTTGCGAAGTAGAGGGGAACAACCGGAATCTCCTCCCGTTTGATGTACTCCCAAACGTCAAGTTCTGTCCAATCCAAGAGAGGATGAACCCGGACATGGTCACCAGGAGCAAAGTCTGTGTTGAACTGCCCCCAGAATTCTGGGGGCTGATCGTGGGCATCCCAAGCATTTTGGTTGTTGCGAGGAGAAAAATAGCGCTCTTTGGCTCGGGTAGCTTGCTCGTCTCGACGCACCCCCACAATAAGTCCGCCGAATTCCGATGCTTCGACTAATTCGCTCAGAGGTTTGGTCTTAAGAGCTTGACAGCAAACAACACGGCCTTGCTCGTGGTTCATTCCTTCCTTCAACGCAGTGACGTTTTGGGAGACACGAAGATCCAAACCCCATTCGACGCAAACACGATCGCGGAATTCGATCATCTCAGGCATCTTGTAGGATGTGTCAATGTGAATAAGTGGAAATGGCACATTGCCGCCAAAGGCCTTTCTGGCCAACCAAAGGAGAACCCCCGAGTCTTTACCGATTGACCAGAGCATGCCCAGATTCTCGATCTTCGCGAATGCTTCGCGAATGATGTAGACACCCTGAGCTTCCAATTTGGATAAGTGATCCAGTTTCTGCATGTGTTAAGTCCGGCTTTGATTTGCCGCCGACCCATCATCATGGTCGACGTTCTGACCTTTGTGTTTAGCGACCTCAGCTCAAAACACCGCGCACTTTCAAGAAAAGTGGGCAACCTTTTATGCTTCAACCACTTGCATAAAAATGCGGCGGTTTGGGCGCCGTTTCAACTCGTGTTCCAAGTGGTGAATTCCACTGGACTTAGGACAAGGACTATTGACCATGAATGGTCCGGTACTCTTTATAACGAAACCCGAGCCAGCCGGAAATCATACCGGCCCCGTAATAGATTTGCCGCAAAGCATGAACCCTTGCCTCGCGCCCGGAAAACCAGCCTAAAGGCCAAGTCAAAAATCCCTTGGCAATGCGATAGCCACCCCCCAGGACCATAGAGAAAAAGCTCTTAGACCATGAGAACAGATCACGCTCGATATAAGCGGAACTGTTGCCAATGCGAAATGCTCGCTGCAGGATCCATCCCGCGTCACTCCTCGTCTTTGGAATCAGCTCTGAAACGACAGCCTCATTGGCCCAGACGATCTTGGCTCCCTCAAGATGGAGGCGACGAAAGAAATGTGTGTCACTGCCACCGGTCTTGGCCATTTTCTCGTCAAAACGAATCCGAGAGTCTTCAATCAATTTCCAGGGCACTAAGGTGTTATTGGTATAGGCCCGGTCCAGCGTTGTACCAGTTTCGTGGCGAGTATATTGCAAGAACCCTCCTGCCATCATCCATTCTGGAGGCGGTTCAGCAAAGACGGGATTGACAGCCCCAGTCACGATGTCCGCCCCGTAAGCCATCCGAACCCGGAGGATTTCTTCGAGCCACCCAGCCTCTGGCACCTCATCGTCATCCAAGAAAACGACATCGTCGGCTATTCCCCGGGCCATATCTAAAGTTTTGTTGCGGGCGAAAGGGATTCCCTGAGTCTTCTCGATGCCATAGTACAAAGGAAGTGACAAACTTTTAGACAATCTTTCGACCGTACTCTTCGCCGAACCAGCAGGATCGTTGTCCACAATGACCATAGCAAGGGCAACAGGAGGATCGTTGCGATAGATCAGATCCAGACCTTCGGCCAAATGAGTCAAACCTTCTGGGCGTTTGCATGTCGCCACCAAAATAACGACCCGTCTTTTGTCACATGTATCAGTCATCTGACAGAAGTATAAGCGAGACAGCCATTTGCCAATAGCTTGAGCCTGACATTCTTTTGTCCACTTTGATGGTGACTCATAATCCTAGACGATTTCGCAAGCGTCCGAGAAGTCCGACCCGTTTCTCTCGATCCTCAGCCTTGTTGGCAGAAGGAAAAGCCCTATCAGGCAGTTCAGCTCCCAAATAAGGACACAAAAGCGACCACCCATCGCCCTGAGTGATATCCATAACCAAGAGATCATCGGGACGGTTCGCAAAGTACTCCAGAACCTCATCATTGTGCTTGCGGTAGCGATCCAAATAGACGGTTTCACTGCCTAAAGGGTCTCCCACGCCATAGATGAATGTCCGCATATGAGTCGTCTTGCCACCGAAATGGCGGGTCACGCTCTTGAGCCAAGCGTCATCCTCTCGACGTGTCAGGATAAATTTGCTCCCGGGGTAAGCCGAATCGAGTTCGCGAAACAACAGCGGCCAGGGGTTATCCTCAAATGCATCAAATGAGTCGACTAAGGCGAATGCTTTGGCCTGATAAGTGGTGGCAATGTCCTCATCTTGCAGACCAACGACGCTGGCCACCCTGTATCCCAGGATTTCCAGGGCCTCACCAAGTGAAGACGTGGCTGTCTTGTGAAAACCAATGCCGAATACTTTTGTTGGTCGTCGCTGCACGGGGCATCCTCTGGTGAAAATCATCATCCAGGACCGGCCAAGAACGTGAGACGCTCTTGCCCGAACCAACAGGATCATAACCTCTAACCCGCATTATTCACGACTTTGAGACCGCCAGGTTCGACAGAGGGTCCGAACTCTGCGAGCTCCGGGCATTTGCTGAGCGCAAGAAAGCCAACACGAGAACTGGTATGAAGACCGCTGAGCCGAGCTCCAGCAAAAGCCCTCAATCTCATGAATAAACCGGGCTCAGGACAGCTCTGCCCCCAATCACTTAGCTTTGCCATCCAAAATATCATTGGCCCAACAGAAGGCAGCCACCGTTGCTGGCATTCCGGAGGTCGCTGCGACCATGGCAACAACTTGCTCAATCTCTTCAGGGGTAATGCCAATCCTCAGGGCTTTTCGCACACTCGCATGAACCTGCCCTTCTCTCATGGCTCCCATGGCGATTCCCAGTTTGACCAATCTTGTGGTCTTGGCATCCAAAGGCCCCGTCTCTCCCTGTTTGTGAATGAGATCCCAGGCTGATCCCAGATCAGGATATCGTTCGACGAAACGGGTGTAGGCTTTTGGTGGTCCGGATTCCTCGGTCATTGAATTCTCCCTTTGTGTGATTCAAGAAAACCGGAAAGCAAAACTTGGACCGAAAAAGGGAGAAGAGGCCCCTTGAGGTTTCCTATGCCCAATTCACTAGGCCTTTCGCTTTCACCGAAGAAGACCACGGGGACAATTCCCCATCCCACAAGTCAATGGGGGCATTTCACCACTATCTCAACCAGAATTCATTGGACTTCGGGCCAGAAATCGACTGTCTCTTGGCAATAATCGCCGACTAACCCGACTCATTCGTGAGATCGAAGTCCTTGTGTGAGGAAATGCCTGACAAAGAAAGCTGAGACGGCATTCGGGCCCGAGACCTTCCATAGTCTCATTGGCACGATCCTTGCAATTGTCCATTGAACGAAAACAAAGGAGTCCGGTCCATGTCGACAGCAAACGGCGATTTCGAGATTCAACCTCACCAAGCGTGCGAACAAGATGAATGCCACGAGCATGAATGTGAAGGTCATGAAACTGCAGCCATTGGATGTGGTGGAGCAGCCACCATGGAATCAGAGCAAGAATTCTACGATTCCCTCCCTGATGGTCACATGATCAGGACGTTCATGGATGAGCACGCCACAATTCGGAAAAGTCTGGACGCCTTAGAAGCAATTGCCAACAAGCTGAAGAAAAACCCTGAGGACCGGGATGCCTTGTTACTTGAAATGAGTCAATTGGGTGGCCAATTGGTCAAAGCCGAACCGCATCATCAGCGGGAAGAAGAAGTGCTTTTTCCAGTCCTGAGCCAACGTGGACTTGCTGGTCCGCCATCAGTCATGGCCCACGAGCACATCGAGATTCGCCGACTGAAGCATATCTTGGCAGACAAACCTTCCCTGCATATGGGGGATGACGGCCTGCCCGTCAAGCCCATCGTGGACGCCGCCTTAGTTTTGGTTTCAACCTTGCGTCAGCATATCGACAAGGAAAACAGAATCCTCTACCCCATGTCCATGCAAGTTATCCGGGAAGAGCGTGACTGGAGCCAACTCAAAGAGCGGGCTGACGAGATTGGTTACATGTAGAACTCAAGCGACACTCAAAAATGCCTGGTTTATGTTGGCTCTGATCCTGGGCGCATAAGACCGTAGCGTTCAATTTTTCTGTAGATCGTGGCCCGACCAATCTTGAGTTGAGTAGCAGCCTCATTGACTCGCCACCGAGTGAGCTCTAAGGCCCGCTTGATAATCTGCTTTTCTTCTTCTTCGAAGGATTTGATTCCCCCTGCAGCTTCCACTTCAGACGCCCGGGAAATCTCGTATCCAACGGCATCCAGAAGATCACGTCTGGCGAATGGTTTGCGCAGATAATCTTGAGCCCCCGCTTTCATACATTCCACCGCCCGTTTCACATCGTTAACTCCTGTCATCATGATGACTGGGAGATTCGATTCTTGCTGGCGAATATGATGAAGAACGTCGAGCCCATCACCGTCTGGCATTTTCAAATCTAAGAGCACAAGAGATAGCTCGTCGGATTCCAATAACTGCATCGCTTGTGCCACGGTCGTTGCGCTGATGGCTTGGTAATTCTCAGAATTGAGTACGGACTCCACCGCCTCTGCAATTGCCGAGTCATCTTCTACGACAAGGATTTTCTTGGTCAAAATACTCATCCGCGCACAAAAAATGCGCGACCCCAAAAAGTAAATATCCAGTACGAAGAGTCAACCTCCGACATTCACCATTCGCGGATCTCCCACGGCTCTGTGGATCAAAGGGTAGGAGGCTGGCACGTCACTCCTATGACTACAACGATTCTTTGATTATGCTTGAGGGATGGGATTTGGCAACAAGTGATTCTGATATGAACGGCGAATTTTTGACGTTTTATAGGGGAAGCGGACGAACCATCGTGCCCCCATCCAAGAAGCGAGGGGAATCAATCCCAATGATAAGCCGTTGCTATCCTAACGTGGTATTAGTTATCCAAACTGATTCCCTGCATGTCTGAATCAAAATGAGAATGATCGTCTGTGAAAACGTCTAGAAGACCAGAAGAACCGCAGAGCTTAAGACCCTTTCATCAGGGCTTGATCGGCATGAATGCAGCCTTCCTATCGGCCTGTGTCCTACTCGTGATCGACTTCTTGCTTGGCTCAAGACTAGGCCTCCCGCAAGACACAATCACGACATGGGCAGCCATGCAGGTAGCTCTCCTGCCAATTCTGACCTTGGGTTTCCTCTTTGGAATCTTGCCGCAAGAAATACGTTTCATTTTCTTGAGCGGAATCATGTACACCCTCGGGCATCAGCTAGCCCAAGGACCACGGGCACAAGTTATGCCTCTCAGTAAATACTGGAGCGTCATCTTGGCCGCAGGAATTTTTTCTGTTGCCCTAACCACCCACAGACTGATCCGCAGGAAACCCGAAATAGAACGCCAAGTCTTCCGACTCTTGATGCTCTCAGCACTTATGGTGTTCGTCATTGCTACCTTTGTTCAGCGGGGCCGTTATCAGGAAGTCAGGGACCTGGCGAACATCTTCGCCCTTGCTCTTCTGTGGTTGCCGTCATGGGCATGGGCAAAGAGATTGGGGGAAAAAGCTTGGATCGTAGGGATTATCGGCCTCGCTCTTGGCGGGCAAGGATTCTGGTTATCCATCAACAACAACAAATGCGCCAACTGGACCATCGAACAAACCAGCTTGGCAAGAACCTACGTCATCCAAGCTCGCAATCATTTTGCAACAGAGCTTGCGGGGATCAGTTCTAAATCGATCTACGTTCACCAACCGATCTTGGGGTCACCATTGGGAGACCAAATAGCCCATGAGATCGCCATTTCCCTCGGTGCCAAGAGGGGCTTTCTTTTCATCACTGTGGATGCCATGCGCGCGGACTTGGTCAATCGTCAAGTTGGTGGTCGGCAGGTCCTCCCTTTCATCGACAGCCTCAGAGAAGAAAGTGCGGATTTCAGGCGCGCTTATGCACCAGCGCCCATGACTCATTTTTCAGTTTTCTCCTTTCTCAGTGGTTGGTATCCGTCCCAAGTCATCGGCAGCCAGGGAGGATTCTCCCGAGCAAGGTTGATCACTCAAACTCTGGGAGACAACGGCATTGAAACCAGAGGGTGCTACCCCAAAGGTATGCTCATTGCTGGTGGCGAAAAGTTCTCTCGATTCGACCTAGGCTTCAAGACATCTTCCTTACACCCTTGGGACGACCTGAGTATCCAGGCGACCTTTGAACAATTGCGGCCACAAAACGAGGGCCCTTGGTTCGCTTACCTCCACATCATGCTTCCTCATCATCCCTACAACAAAGCACTCCCAGAGTTTCGAGCCGGCAACTCCGAATTCGAAAACTACGCGGCAGAAGTCAGGCAGGCCGACGACTTCATCAAAAAGCTGTTTGAAAAGTTTCGAGCGGCTGGTTTCGCCGACACCATGTGGATGGCTGTTGCTGCGGACCACGGAGAAGAATTCGGTGAGCACGGTTCTTATCGTCATTCAACTCAAGTATTCGAAGAGTCTGTCCACGTTCCCTTGGTCATCACAGGCAAAGGGGTTGTTGCGAAGCGCCACGACCAAGTCGTCAGTCTCGTAGACCTGGCCCCAACGCTGCACCATTTTTTTCAACTTCCTGTTGGCAAGAGTACAGTTTACGCTGGACGCAGTTGGCTTCCGTTAGCACTAGGTAAACCTGATGAGGGTCGCTCAGCAAGAGTTTTGGTCGAGAACCCACCGCGGCATCTTTCCAGATTCAATAGCCGCTCAGCCTTGGTCGGTCCAAAGAAGAAACTGATCGCTGATGAACGCTCCCGGAGGCTCCTTCTCTTCGACTTGAGTCGTGACCCCAAAGAAAAGGAAGAAGTATCATCACAGCATCCAGACCTCACACAAGAGCTTTGGCAAGAGCTTCTGGCAAAACGCCAATTCGGCGGAGGCAACAACGATGTCTTCGAATCGATGACGTCCTTCCGCAGCTTTATCGAAGAGGCAGCACAATCCGGTCCCCCTGGAGTCTACAAATGTCTGGAGTGGATGAAGGGGTTAGCGAAACAAGATGAATTGGAATTGCTCTCCTATTTCGCTGAGTACGAAGATCCCATCGTCCCGAAGAAAATCGCATTGCGCTATAAGGAAACGCATGATGCGGAGCTCCAGCTCATGGCGAATCTCATCCAGATCTCTGCCACGAGGCCAAATGAAGAACAGTGGCTTTCTCTAGCTCAACATTTCGACAAAACAGGATTCCCAGGCATCGACGAAGCTATTTTGAGCGTCGCTGCCAAATGGCGTCTCAAGATCCCCCAGGCTGACCAAAGAGAACTTCCTTCAGCCGCCCTCCATGCCCAACTCAATTGGGCCCGCTACAAGTGGCTCATGAAGGGAAAGATCGCGACTCCTGAACTCATTCATTCAGGGCTCGTTTCAACCTCAACCTGGGACCAACTCCTTGCCCTTCGCAGCGCAGCAGGCTCCTCCCTGATCACTCTTAGAAAAGATCTCATGAGAATCTACAAGACAACAGAGCTGGGAGTTTTGCGTTTGGAAGCGTTACGCCGTTTGAGCGAACAAGCTGACGCGACTCTTTGTGACTTTTTCCTTGATGTGGCCCAAATCGCCCCTCCAGAAGAAGCGGCAATCGCAGCTTACGGCTTAGCAAAGAGCCGAGCTCAAAGACCGGGATTCTCCTCGAACTTTTTGCAAGCAAACCCTGAGAAAATTC
>WFTN01000564.1 GCA_015485455.1 Planctomycetota bacterium
CTCACCAACGTTCAAATCTCCAGTTTGTTCAAAGGAAGAATCAGCCCAAAGTTGGTCCATGCCATGCGCGTCGTTTTAGGCGAAGGCCGAGGTTTGGAAACCATGATCTTCACCGAAGAAACATTCAACGCTTCTTTGCACGATGACTTGTCTGGGGCCAAAGAAGAAATTCTTGTAGTGGCCCCCTCCATCAAAAGCAACCATTGGCGGCAATACTTGGAATCGTATGCCCGCTTGATACGCAATGAAGCTCCCGTCGCTTTCTTTTTCAGCAGCATTTCAAACATGGTGGTTGAATCGATCAAGAGCCAAGGGATCATCCTCATCGAACAAAAGAGTAACGCCAATATCGTGGTCATTGACCGCAAGATTCTGTGGGAAGGAAGCATGAACTTCTTACTGCCCCCCGCAGGTGCTGAGCACATCCGTCGGACAGTCAGTCGGTTGGAATGTGGCGAAATTTTGGATCTTCATGATCTCTACATCTGACCCCGGCCCTATCCAGCACAATGACCAACTGGTCGTGAGGAGTGCCTGATGCAGAGTACGGACGCCATGCCGCCCCTGGGGGCCGCGAGGTCGTGAATTATTGGGGCTAGTAGGCCACAATAAGCTGAATAGAAATGCAAAACGACAAAAGTCGGCAATTTAGACCACACTTCCCCCCTTGCCCCCTGCAATTTCGGTCACATTTTTCTATACTCACTCCCCGAGCACCTACTCCTGGAGACAAGCCTTGAACGATCTGCCTGAATCACAATTCCCAGAAACCAGCATGGTCACGTTGCAACAACATATTATGGGGCAACAACGCTACCACCCCACTGCAACTGGTGAATTCTCCTGGCTTTTATCCGGGCTCACACAAGCGACCAAGATCATCTCTGCGAAAGTCCGCCGAGCTGGTTTGGTCGATATTCTCGGGGCTACGGGCAATGAGAATATCCAAGGCGAAGTGGTGCAGAAACTTGATATCTTCGCCAACGAAATCCTCATGAAGTGCCTATCTTATCGGGGCAATGTTGGCATTCTGGCCAGTGAAGAGAATGAGAATCCCATCATCCTTCACGATTCTGGGGCCGCGGGCCGCTATATCGTTCTCTTTGACCCATTAGACGGATCGAGCAACATCGATTGCAACATGCCCATAGGCACGATCTTCTCGGTGCTGGAGCGCCAGAATACGGGCTTCGGCCCCCGGGACTCCATGGCCGATATCTTGCAACCGGGCTTGAAGCAACGAGCTGCGGGTTATGTGATCTATGGCTCTTCCACAATCTTGGTCTACACCACAGGCCAAGGGGTCCACATGTTTACCCTTGACCCGGCATCAGGAGCATTCTTACTGAGCCGGGAGAACATGAAAATCCCAGAAGATGGGCTCATCTATTCGGTCAACGAATCCAACTACACGCGTTTCGACTCCGATGTACAAGAGTATCTCGTCAAAATTAAGAAATCGGAAAAACCCCGGTATAACTCCCGCTACGTTGGCGCTTTGGTCGCTGACTTCCATCGCACACTGCTCAAAGGCGGGATCTTCATGTACCCATCTACCAGTGACGCTCCCAAAGGTAAACTGAGGATGCTCTACGAATGTTCCCCCATGGCATTCTTGGCGGAACAGGCAGGTGGAATGGCCACGGATGGCAAGCAATCTATTCTTGAGAAGATCCCCGGGGCTCTCCACGAAAGAAGCCCTTTGTTTATCGGTTCCAAGAACCAAGTAGAGGAAGCGCTGAGCTTCACAAACAAAACAAAATGAGCTTCCAATATGAGTGCCACCTTCGTACTGACACCTGAGAGCGGAACCTCAAAGGGAGAACCTTGTGTCTCATAACTTGTTCACACGAATTGCATTCCTCACCGCGTTGTTCATGACCGTTGGCTCGGTGAGAGCGCAAAACTCCATCCTCGAATCGGGTAAGCGGGTGGTCTACAATGGCCGAACTATCGCCATCGGCGATTCTAGTGCTTCCGTGGCCAAGCTCTTGGGAACACCGCGCAAAAATCGTGACCAGACGATGCTGCAATATCGAGGTTTAGCCCTCGAAGTCGACAGAAGAAGAAAAATCGTCGCCATAGAAGTCAGTGCACCCTTTCCAGGTTCCACCCAGAACCATTTCAAGGTAGGCAGTACAGCCGCAGAAGCGGGGGCGAAGGACCAAAAATACAAGAGCGCTAGACAAGGATGGAACCAGGGTCACAATACTTATATCTATGTCGATCGTGGCCGCATCACGAAAATACGTATCGGGACAGCCCCTTCCGGAATGAGAAAGGGCAGAACACCAG
>WFTN01000565.1 GCA_015485455.1 Planctomycetota bacterium
ATAGTATCCCTTGGCTCGGGCCATGTAAACGCCTCATGTTCTCCCCTGTTTCTTCTCGTGGGCGCTTCCGCTATCATGGGCTATGATTGACAGCCACACCCACCTCTATTGGAAGAAGTTCGACGACGACCGAGACCAAGTCTTGGCCCGTGCTCGGGATGCCGGGGTCGAAGCTCTCTTAGTTATTGGCATTGATGTAGAAACCTGCCAACAAGCCATCGAATTGGCAGAATCAGATCCAACCATTTTTGCCACCGCTGGGTTTCACCCCTGCGACCTCAAGGACATCACTGAAGACGACTGGATTACCTTAGATGGTTTCCTAAAACACAAATCTGTGGTGGCTGTGGGAGAAACGGGCCTCGACTACTACTGGGAGACAGACTCCATAGACACCCAAAAAGAGGCTTTGGAGCGGCATTTCGCTCTGGCAAGAAAGCACGACTTACCATTGGTGATTCACACCCGAGATTCCATCGATGATTTTCTTAAAATTCTGGGAGATGAAGCGCCAGGACTGAGAGGTGTCATGCACTGTTTCTCTGGCGATACTGCCCAAATGGAAGAAACGATAGCCTTAGGTTTTGATGTTTCCTTTGCTGGGCCTTTGACCTACAAGAAGTCCGCAGCACTCAGAGAGGCCTGCCAAGCCGTCCCCGCAGACCGTTTTCACATTGAAACTGATTCACCATTCCTGCCACCTCAATCGAAGCGGGGCAAAAGAAACGAGCCGGCTTTGGTCCGAGAAGTAGCTGAGAAGGTCGCTGAGCTACGAGGTTGGACTCTCAAAGAAACCATGGAACAGACCGCTACCAATACCCGGCGTTTGTTTGGCTTGCCGAGGTAAAAAGCACTGGGATTTCTCTCTGCATAATCGACCAAGAAAACTACGCGCCTTTTTTTGACAAAGGCGCGTAGTCTTATTTTTGGCTTGGTTCAGGTTTGGGCTTTCAAGAAGAGAAACTCAAACCAGAAGCGGAAGCGGGATGGGCACTACTGAAGAGTGACCCAAACTTCACCGTCAGCGCCAACGACACCTGGGGAGGTGTTGGCTGTTATGTCACCAGCTGCGGTACCGGCAATGAATGCAGCTTCCGCAGCGGGTCCTGCACCTGGTCCATCGTAGGCCCGGTTCACGGACTGATTGGTGAACATGATTTCACCAGCTTGGTTGACGAAGAAGGCCCGGTTACCCGTGTTGGCCAAATCTGCAGGCCAAGCATAGGCGGCCCAGGAAAGCTCGCAAACATCAGCGTCTGCTTGAACAATATTGGTACCAGCTCCTGTTTCAACATCACTAGCACCTGCAGCAGTTGGCAAGAAGATTCGGAAGACATAACCACCCTTAACCACCTCACCTGCAGCATTGATATTGCGGAAGGAAGCGGCCAAGACGGGGGGGTTCAAGGTGTTTGCGTTGGCAACACCACCATGGGAATCAAGTTGATAGAGACCAGAAAGATCGCCGAAGAAACCGTACTCGCCGGTTCCGTCAGCGTCTGAATCAATAGCCCCACCTTGTTGAAGCTGAGCCTGAGAAGACACCAGTTGACGCAAAGTAGCAATAGCATTGGACTCATTGGCGGCCAAACGGGCGCTCAACAAGTTTGGTACAGCGATAGCTGCGATAATCGCGATGATGGCCACCACGATCATAAGTTCAATCAGTGTAAAACCCTGATTATTGTTGGACTTCACCATTATGTGAATCTCCTAATTCCGCTCAGCGAGAAGAAACGCTCAGCAACCTTTATTGACCGAGAACCATGCGGTGCGAAGAACACACTTCGTCGCCAAGAACTCAGTTTTGCCCGAGAAAGCGCGGTGCGAAACTTCAGTTTCGTCGCCTTTCCTCTGGCGTACCACCAAGGCCTCGATCACCTCGCAAAACGAGGACGACTGAGGCCCCAGTTGTGTCATCAACCGTTCAACAATTCTTCGATTTGGACGTCTTGGGCGTGCTCATGCCAAAAGGCGTTATTCTTGAGCAAACCCCGACCGCGTTTGTCGAGTTGAACGTATTTTCGCAGAGCCCTTTCGGCACCTTGGGCATCCCCAACTTCCATGTAGGAACGGGCCAACGTGTGCCAGTAAGGCCAGGCCACGGATTCTTCCGCGGGTATTCGATTGAGGGCTGCCCAAGCATCGCCATAGCGTTGCTCCTCGATGAGAGTGCCTGCCATCATGGCATCGAATTCGGCGTTTTCAGGATCGAGTCTCTTGGCAGCAGCAAAGTAAGAACGAGCTTGGTCAAATTGGGCTTCTTGCCAAGCGATCAAACCTCGCATGCGAAGAGTCCCTGGGATTTCTCCCAATTCGTCTTCGATGGTCCCCAGTTCATCTTTCGACGCTTGGAAGTTTTCTAAGCGGCGAAAAAGATCGGCAACAGAAAGCTTGATGTCTCGTTTCAGATCCGATTCTGACGTGAGAACCAAGGCTGCTCGATAACTCTTGATGGCGCTGGTTTCACGTCCTTGACGCTCGTCAATGAGCCCCTGAATCAGCCATGCATGACGGCTATTCGGCTCACTATCAAAGACAAAGTCGAGATGGACTTGGGCTTCATCGTAGGCGCCACTGCGGGCCAGCATGTCCGCACTGGAGAGCCGCGCTCCCATGTCTGGCTCAGGTTCTTGGATCCAGCCAATAAAACCCAAGATTGCGACGGCTACCAGCGCCAGGGGGTAGACAACCAAGCGGTATTTGTTCGATCTGAATTTTACGAGTGTGTTTGACATCACGATTTGGTCAACAGTCCTTTGAGGCTGAATTCGACTTCGGCACTTTTTAAGATCGTCCACATAGTCTATATACTTAAAGTACTTTTCTCTGGAATAAATATGCAGGAACCGAAGGAGGCCGGGCCACTCCTTGGTGGAGAAACCCGGCCTCGCGAATCTGTCTAATTGGGTGAACTTAGCCCCCTGGAGTCAGGGAAGCCTGGAGCTTCATAATTGGCAGGAACACGGCTAAGACGATTCCGCCCACCATGATTCCCATAAACCCAATCATCAAAGGCTCGATCAAACTGGTAAGTGCTTTAACCTCCGCTTCAATCTGCTGGTCATAGAAATCGGAAATCTTGCTCAGCAGGTGTTCCAAAGCACCGGACTTCTCACCGATACCAACCATGCGCGTCACCATGGGAGGGAAAATCCAATGTTGGGCCAAGGGCTCAGCCAAAGTCTCGCCCTGGCGGACATTCTCCAAAGAATCACGAACCGCACGAGAAACAATGATATTGCCAGCGGTATCCGCAACAATTTCGAGGGAACCTAAAATCGGTACACCACTCTTGATCAAGGTAGAGAAAGTTCGGGAGAAACGAGACAAGGCCACCTTGCGAAATAGGGAGCCAAAGACCGGCAACTTCATGGTGAGATGATCGAAGAAGACTTTGCCGCTTTTAGTGGTCTTCCAGGCTTTCACGGCGAGGAAAATGGCCACGCAACCACCAATGCAAGTACCGACATTCTCTCTCATGAATAGAGATGCTGTCATAACCATGACGGTCAATCCTGGCAGTTCAATATCCAGGCCATCAAAAATCTCTTTGAACTTCGGTACGATGCAGATCATGAGGAAGCCGGTGATGGCTATAACCATGACCAAAGACACAACTGGATAAGTCATGGCCGACTTGATCTCCCGCTTAAGAGCGGCAGTCGACTCAAGATACTCGGCTAAGCGATCAAGAATTTCATCGAGCTGACCTGAAGCCTCGCCAGCTCGAACCATACTGACATAGATCTCAGAGAAGACCTTAGGGTATTTCCCGAGAGCGGAGGACAAGTCTGTACCGCCGCGAATGTCTTC
>WFTN01000566.1 GCA_015485455.1 Planctomycetota bacterium
GCGCATAGAAGCCGATCATATTCTACCAGCAGGCCGAGATGCAGAATTGACTGTGATGGAGCAACAATACTTCTACGATCGAGAAGAACTGGCAGACTTCCTCTTAGACAAAAGCCATGTGAAGGCAGGGGACGTTTTGATTCAGGTGTCCAACTCTGGCAAAGAAGCGTTCACCGTTGGTGTGGGGGCGGGAGCAAAAGCTCGGGGTTTGCAGCTCATCGTCTTGTCGTCTTTGGCCTTTTCCAAGTCCGTTGAGCCCCGGCATTCCAGCGGTAAGAGGTTGTTTGAAATCGCCGATGCGGTGATCGACTTGCGAGCTCCCTTAGGGGACGCCGTTTTGGAGATCCCTGGTGTGGGCACAAAAGTCGGCGCCACTTCAGGAGTCATGACGGCAGTAGCCCTGTGGGCTTTGATGTGCGAGATCACTGGGCTATTGGCAGAGAAAGGAATGGCCCCGGCGGTCTACCGCAGCGTCAACATGCCCGGCGGGTTTGACTTCAATCGAGAGCAACAAAAGTTGTATGAAGAGCGCGGGTTCTAAGTCTCTCTGTTCCTAAGGAAGCAAGTCAAGAACTCAGAAATGGCGGTCTCAGAATTTTCTTCATCCACCGCACCCGATAGCTCCAATAAAATCGCCCCCGCATCGAATCGATACGGGGGCGAGAAACACCATGCCGGTTGCTGCGTGGAGAATTTTTCTACCAAGACCAAGTCCAAAGGGCATCGGCGCAATTGTAAGCCTGCCCCCAGAGTGCGATGTTCGACATAATCTTAGTTTCCGAGTTCGGGAACTGCTGCATGCGAAAGGCAATCTTGTCGTAAGAACTTGGGTCATTGTAATCCTGAGGTGTCTGCGACGTGGTCTCGCTGTGTTGGTAATATCTTGTCACAGATTGGAACAGTGTTCTTGAGGCCGCCATGTAAGAGGGATCAAAGAACACAATACTCGACCAGGCCAAAGCCTGAGACGTCACCCAAACATGATGAACACTGGGGTTCATGCGATAGGTTTGATCGTCAATGCGGCGCCAAACTGTCGCTGTGGTCCGCGCATTCATCGGGCCAGTGGGCGTGTCCTTGATCACCTCATCACGCATGAGGATGGCCATCTTCTTGATAACATCAACGGCGGTTTGATCCCATGATGCCAAGTAGTACTTGCACAGTGCATTCAGAACGATGGCGTGCATCCAAGTCTGAGCATGAGGAATGCTCCACCCTGGGTTATAGACCAAACCGTCTGAGCCTGTCCGTTGCAAGTCAAGAACCTTCCAACGTTCCATCGTATCATGAGCTTCTGTCAAGTAGGCCGGATCACCGATATAGTTGTAGAGGTTGGTAAGACCTTCCAACTGCCATCCAAGGATACGAGCACCCCACCACCCGCTCCAGTTTTCTGGAGCTTGACGTTTGTAGAATTCACCCACTTCCAAAGCTGACTCGTAAGCCCCTTCATCACCGGTGGTGATGTAGTAGAGCAAAAGTCCGTGTACCCAAGTGTGAGACGCTTCAGGAGCATTGTAGTTACCGTGGGTATACCCCTTCTCGTAAATTTGTCCGCCCCGCCTGGAAGATGAAGCGTGAGTCGTATGGTTTTGGTCATAGTCTCGGCGATGCTCACTCATGTCCCTTGCCATGTCGAAGAAAGCATAGTCACCGGTGCGGAACCAGTTAATCAGGACGCCAAAGTTAAGGTCGTAGTGGTTAGACGAGAAGCCATCACCCCAAGCGATGTCACCAAAGTTCTCCCAGCCGTACATTTGACGACTGCCGTAGGTGCCACCTCGGGAACGGAACTTAGGAAGTCCAATTTGACCAAGGGCATCTTGCTGATCGGCTGCACTGTCGTGAGCCAAAGTATCCATCATCCGTTCCCAACGAATTTGAGATGCGTCCGTCCAGTTGCGGCGTTCGATGAGCAAATCACCAAAGGCCCAGTTTTGGAAGGGCCAAGACTTGCCTGGACGTCCCAAAATAGGTGCATTCGTCGACTCAGCATGCTCATAGACTTCCGCCATGCTGAAGCCACCTTGAGAAGGCGACCTAAAATTGATGTTCATCGTATGAGTCTTCCAACGACCACCTTCAAAGCGATAGTGAGTCGTACTCATCAGGTCCACAACGTTGCTGGTAGGAATGCCGTATTGCCCGCGATAAACCGGGCCAAATCCAAATGAAGGAAAAAGAGCCAAGGAAATCGTGTCGCCATCCACCTCAAATGCCTTGGGATAGTTTTGCCAAAAACGGTCCGTGGCCACAGAGATCGAACCTGCGGTACTGTTGAGAGCCAAGGCGCCGTTGAAGCGCCCGCCGGTGAAGATCGTCGTTCCGTTTAGCTTTTCACGATAAAAGAAGCCATCTTCCATTTGCAAGGCATTCAAAGGAGTAGCCCAGTTCTGATTGATGACATAGGGGGCACCAGCCAAGTCACGAACATCTGTGGAAGTCACAGCATCGCCATTGGAGTCAGGCACCTTGAGGCTCAACTTCAAGGAATCAAAATGACTGGTATCATCGCTGTTACCAGTCAGAGTACCGATTTGTCCGTAATTGCCTTGGTTTTCCAAACGGAACTCAACCTTAACGTCGCTGTGCCCAGTGTAGAAGTAGTAGCGAATGGTAAAATCCAAACCCAGGGAAGGGATGTTTCCACTTTGGCGAATGATGGTCCGAACACTCGAATTGTATTCGAACTTCGTCGAAGTCAGAACGGGCATGACGCTGGCGCCAGCCACATCGAGGATATCCAAAGAACCAGGTGCGGCAATCACATCTGTGCCGCCAATCTTCACTTCTTTGAAGAACGAAAAGTTGAGCTTGTCAATCTTGAAAACAGCAGTCCCTGTGTCAATGGTGTACTCGTTGGCGGTTTCTGTGCGAACAAGTTGCCCGGTATGGGCTGATCCGGGAACGACGTAGTAGGTACGGGTTGAGTTAGCGGGAAGATCGGCGTTGAAGCTGAGCAAAGTCCACTTAACGCGCTTTGAGCCATCCCAGCGTTTGCCACCCCAACGTGCGGTCACTTTGGCAGCAGCTTCGACTGGGTTACCCAAGTCATCTACGAGCAAGAAATCTGAATTTGGGTTGCTGATGGCCATGCCCAATGGAATAGGGACGGGCGCTCTCACCGAAACATTGTTCCGAACAAAATTCGACGGGTTATCGACATAAATTGGGAATCCCATAACTTGGGACTTCGCCTGTACGGCGAATGATAAAAAAAGCAGGGCAGCCAACGCCCACTTTGTGTGCGCTAACGATGAAAGAATTCGCATGCAGAACCTCCGACGGCAAAAGGAATCGCGGCATGCGGCCCGTTTGCGCCTATGAATTAGGCCCAAATCGGTTGCGAGGTTGAAAGGGAAGTTCAAACAGAACCCCCGGTCTTCGTCATGGGGTGCAGAAAACAGGTGAAAACCACTGTTCTCCCCCAAGACGGAAGATCCGCTCCATCCATGCATCTTGTGGGCAACCTGCTACCGTATCCGTCGTATGACAGACTTAGGCCATTGGCTTTGCGTCACCAGCTTTCGCCGGCTTTGCCTTGGTCCAAAGGGACGCTATGAGACGGGGCGCTTGCGCGCGTCGAATTATTGTACTCTCAGCTTAGTCTACCCCGCACTTGCTCATGAGGTCGGAAAGATTCTGAAACACAGCACGCAGGAATAAGAATGCCATCAAAAGACGAAACACCCGCCTACTTATCTTTCCTCCAAGAAGCCCAGGCTCAATTGGCGGCCGTGGTCGATAAGAATGCAGAAGAACTGGGTAAAGCTGCCCGCAAGATTGCTCCTCGCCTGAAATCCGGTGGCCGGCTCTTGGGTTTCGGCTGCGGGCATTCTGGCTTGATTTCCCAGGATGCCTACTACCGGGCCGGTGGGCTCAAGGGATACATTCACATCTTTGCTCCCCGTGTCGAATTAGATCAGCACCCCATTGCCCACAGCTCGGTGGAAGAAAAGACCCCCGGATGGATCGAAGGGCACCTGCAAGCCCAGTCATTTACCGACCGCGATTGCTTGATCGTGATTTCCACAAGCGGAGTGAATGCTGTCCCCGTGGAGGCTGCTCTTTGCGCCAAGGAAGCAGGCGCCTTGGTGATTGCCATCACCAGCGTTGCCGCGAGCTCCGCACTTTCTACTGGCCACGAATCTGAGATGAAACTCAGCGATCTAGGCGATTTTGTTCTGGACAATCATTCTCCCTACGGTGATTCCTTGGTGGCAGTTACCCCAAATGGTTCAAAAATGGGGTCTGCCAGCACGGCCGCCGGGTGTTTATTGGTCCAGAGTCTGTCTATCGCGGTGCAAGAAGAGTCCCTGCGTTTGGGTGCCCCTCTTCCCACCTATGTGAGCGGTAACTTGCCGGGAGGCATGGAAAAGAATGCGAGCAGAGAATGACCGGGTTTAATCTTGAGGCTAAACAGCAAAGAAATAAGCCTGCAGAATTAACTGCAGGCTCCATGGAGACGAAGGGAGTCGAACCCTCGACCTTCGCATTGCGAACACGACGCTCTCCCAACTGAGCTACGTCCCCGTGCAAAAGAAAGTTAGAATCCAAAGCCCGGACAATCAAGCCTCAAGACATTTTCCCTCGGCAAAGACCAACATGGACATACAATTAGCCCTCTTCAATCCGGAAATTCCCCAAAACACCGGGAACATCGCACGACTCAGTGCCGGATTCAAAGTTCCTCTCCACATTGTCGGAGAAGCCAAATTCTCATGGTCTGAAAAAGCCCTGAGGCGATCAGGCCTTGATTATTGGCATTTAGTCGATCTTCACCATCAAGCGAGCATTTGGCATCTTTTGGAGTCAACCCCGGCGAAAAGGGTCATCCCTATTACTACCAAAGGCAAGACACCTTTGGGCAAAATGGTCTTTGAAACCGGCGATGTCTTGGCTTTCGGGAGCGAGTCTTCTGGGCTTCCACCAGAAATTCACCGAGATTTTGGGGCCAATTCTTGCCGAATCGAGCAATGGGGTGAAATTCGAAGCCTAAATTTAGCCACTGCTGCTGGTATTGTGATTTGGGAAGCTCTTAGGCAACTTAGAGAAGAAACCCCTTAGGAGGATCTGGCGGTGAGTGACGAGCGCAAAGAAGAAAACGCATCCTTTGAACAATACCCCCTCACCCGGGCTGAGTACATCTCTGCTATGGTCCACCTCTATCGTGGAGAGCAGCAACGAGCCCAGGTCTGGCGTACCCGCTTGGACACCACCACCAACTGGGCAGTCATTTCCATGGGTGCCCTTTTGTCCTTCGCCTTCACCAACAAAGAACGAAGCGGTGACATCGTCTTGGTCTTAGGCATGTACATGATCTTTACCATGTTGGTCTTCGAATCCCGGCGCTTTCGGTTCTACGATGTCTGGCGCCATCGAGTCAGGCGGGTTGAAGAGAACTTCTATGTGCCCATCCTGAGGCGAGATTTGACCAGCCCCGTCGAAAATTGGGGATTCTTCGTGGCCGAAGATCTGTTGAATCCAAGCTATAAGATCAGTTTCTTCATGGCCATGAAAGCCAGGTTGGTCAACAACTATCTTCCACTTTTTGGGGTTCTCTTCGCAGCCTGGGCTTTTCGGTTCTTTGACCCAACTTCCGGGCACCACATCAACCTAGACACCCTGGTAGAATGGGCCCAAGTGATCGGAGTCGGATTGCTCTATGGGTTTATTGCTTACATCATCATTTTTGTAAGGCGAGCGGTGAAAGCCGAAGACATTTACTTCGGCTCTCGCTCGGTCGACTCTATCGATGACGTGGGTTAAGGCGAGATGGTGAACAAAACCCCATCCTACTTGAAGCCCTTCTTGATGAACTTCATATAGGCCTCATTCAATTCTTCCAGGTCCACCCCATCGATGGCTGCATCCAGGGCCTTACCTGAGCTCCCGGTTTTGACCATAGTGTTGAAGTAGATGTCCAAAATCTCGGGCCAACGCTTGTTTTGCTTCTTACAGCTTTTGCTTTTCAAAAAGTAAACAAAAGCCCACCCTTGCGCATAGCAAATTCGGCCATTGGCATAATATTGAGGCTGGGTGTAAGTGAGAAGATCCTTCAGATGGACGTTCTTTCCTTCGCGGACAGCCTTTTTGACCGTGGCTGTGCGCCAGTCGAACAAGCCAATTTTGAAACCCTTCTTGGGGTTCGCGCCTGCAAAGTAGTCACCATAACCTTCGTCAAACCAACGATGAGCTGATGTCTCACCCACAGAATAGTACAAGTATTGGTGGAAAGCTTCGTGAAATAAGGTCGAATAAGAATCTGCCATGCCGCCATCTTTGGTGGCATCATAGATGACCAATTCACCTGATGAAGGATTGAAGTAACCAGCACTGCCACCAGGACCGCCATATTGGTGATACTCCTCTCGATCCTGGCAAACCCGAACAACACTCACAGCGGTGATTTTCTTCTTCGGAGGAAACACCTTTTCGTAGTGCTTTCTCATGCGCTCAAGATACTTCACAATATTCTTGGCGAAGATGATCTGCTTGGTTTTTTTCTGAGGAATGTTGTGGACGACGACGTATTGCTTTGTCGGTGTGGGCATGATTGTCCAACTCTTGGGCAAGCGTCCACGAATCTTCTCGATTTTCTTGTCCATCTCCGACAAGTTGTCCAGATCCATGCCCTTCTTTTGGTTTTTGCGTTCCCGATCAAAGAACTTAAGCGACTTAATCGATGAATAAATCTTCGATTTGACTTTTGTTTTCGAGTTAGGAGAGCGCTCAGGAAAAATCTGATCCGTAGGAGCTTCGTAGATCACCGCCCACTCGAAGGTGCCATCGAAGACCACCCCGACAATCATCGAAGTGTGACCGTACTTTGTGGAACGCAGGTCGAGTTCAAAGACCTTGCCTTTGGCCTTGCCAACTTTAATGGCTTTCGACTTGGGTAGTTTGGCCAGATATCCAAAGCTCTTTTTCCAATAGTCCTGAAACGAAACCGGACGGTTACGCTCTTTCCAGCGCCTCATCATCTCCGCGCGGTCAATCTCTGGACTACCATCACCCTGGCCCCCCGCTGTCACTTCAGCGGGGACGGCCGATCCCGTCACCCCCCCACGGCGGCGGAATTTCATCAGGCGCAGGGCATAGCGCTCGCCAGTGCCCTTTTTCATGGTATCGGCTGCCCATTTGGCCACCACGTCGTCTTCATCCGGTTGAGGAGGAATCTGATCCCACTGGCCTGGAACCTTGACGGAGACACCATCAGCAGGGAATTTCTGCCGCTTGAGTGACTTGATTTGCCCACCAGCAGAAACAGCCATGGTCACGATTAGGAATACGGTTGCGAAATAACGATACATCTTGGGCAAAACCCCTCTTTTTTGTCCTGAGAATCGAATGCCTGAAAGCAATCTTCACTTCTTACACTGTTAAGACGCGAAAAATGGTGATTCCGTTCCGATTTTATTTTTCGTTACAATAATTTGACACGAAACGAACTGAAAAATCAGAAAAGACTATGAGCAACTCTCACGAACGCCTGACAGAAATCGAACATGATCTTAGCCACCAAGGGAGGCTTGCAGAAGTGCTGAATGAAGTTGTTTGCCAACAAGGTCGAGAGATCGCTGCCTTTGCTGGCGTTATCAAGAAACTTGAGGCGAGAATTACCTATTTGGAACAACGTTCCAGCGGCGGCGACGCCGCGAGTACAGCGGAAGAAGCGTCTCCTTGGAAAGACCCAGAGATGTAGGAAATCCGCCGGATCGCATTGTATTGCTTCCCGAAAGATTGGCGTCTTCGCCGTTTCCTCGGTCTTCGATTTGTGTCTTTTGGGCAGAGCAGCGTTATGGACTTCTGGGGGGCTGGGAGAGAAATCCAAGAAGCCGCGGGACGCGACTGCTCCCAGTTGGATAATCTTAAGAAGACGAAGAAGCCGCGAGACGCGACTGCTCCCAATTGGGTAATCTCAAGAAGACGAAGAAGCCGCGGGACGCGACTGCTCCCGGCCTAAGGAAAGAGCGCGAGCCTTCTTGGCTAAACTGCCAAGCAACGGCTCAGCGCTTTCGTGCCTAAACTTCGACCTTCTCCCACTTCTCCCGGAAGATCTCTCTTGCTTTGTGCAATCTCCAGCGGGTGGTGGCATTGGTGCAGTCAATGATCTCTGCAATTTCGTCACAACTCATTTCGTGGACATCACGAAGTAAAATCACAGTTTTGTACTTCTCAGGCATGGTGTTGAGAACACCATTGATTTTCTGGCCTAGCTCAGAACACATCATCAGAGCTTCAGGCCCCTTGGCAGGCTCCGTGGGATCAGCTGGGAACTCTTCCAAACTCACGTTGTTTTGTTTGCCCTTTTTGCGAAGGGAGTCGATGGCCAAGTTCACCACAATCCTGTAGAGCCAAGTGTAGAAGTTATATTTCAAGTCGAAGCGATTGATCGCTTTGAAGACCCGCAGGAAAGCGTCTTGGGAAATGTCTTTGGCGTCCTCGACGTTGTTAACGAGGTTGAAGGCCACCCAAAAAACCCGCTTTTCATATTCTTTGACCAAGGCCTCAAAGGCTTTCATGTCGCCTCCTTGGGCGGCCACGATTCTTTCCTTTTCAAGGCGAATCTCTTCAGGCGTCCGCACCCGACGAGGTTGCTTCTTGCCGACTTTAGGTGCCAGCTTCTTGGTCTTGTTCTTGAGCTCCATCATGGTGTTCTCCCTCACTCTGTCGTTCATATCTTTCTCGTATGCCCAAACGGGATTCGAGCGTTGGGTCCGACAGTGAACCCGCATCCACATAGCCTTTCGCAAGCGGTGGGCCAAACGACGAGAATTCTTTCTAATTCTCCTAAGGCGTTTATTTGAAACGACTTAGACATTGCCCCAAGACAATCGATTCCTCAGAACTACTGTCCCCAAAAGTGAAACATCGTTGCACGATTTAGGACACTTCCTCTTAGACGCACGATTCTTTCAGACGCGCCATCAATTCTGCTGGGGCATCTACCCTACAGCGCAAAGTTCTTTGCTATGAAGATTATAGAGTTTGATGACGAATCATCTCGAACAACCCATTATTCGCTGGGGGGAATAAGCCCCACCTCTCGGAAATAGTGGCTGGGAACGGACTTAGGAGGAGACGAGTTGGGGCCTCTTGATGGCCCAGCCAACTTGACGTATGACTGTGGCACAAAAGCACTTGTGAGCTTTTCGACTATCGCCCCATCCAACCCATGAGCAGGTCCTTGATCATGAAGATCCGCAAACTCGATATTGAGAACTACGAGACCGTCGTCCACGCTACAGACGATGCCACTGGCCTCAACGCTTTCATTGGCGTCCATGACACAACTTTAGGACCAGCATTGGGCGGCATGCGCATCTGGCCCTACGAACGAGAAGAAGACGCTCTCACCGATGTGCTCCGGCTTTCCAAGGGCATGTCCTACAAGTCGGCAATCGCCCAAACCGGATTGGGAGGCGGCAAATCTGTCATCGTTGGTTCTCCAGACGTGGTGCGCAATCCAGAGACGCTACGGGCCATGGGACGCTTCATCGAGACTTTAGAAGGCAAGTACATCACAGCTGAAGACGTCAACACCCGAGTCGTCGACTTAGAGATCGTGCGGGAAGAAACCAAATGGGTCACGGGCCTGCCCTTAGAAAAAGGTGGCTCGGGCAATCCATCACCTTACACAGGTTTCGGCGTTTTCTTGGGCATAAGGACTTGCCTTGAAGAGGCTTTCGGCAGCGACGACCCCAAGGGCAAGCACGTTGCAATGCAAGGTGTTGGCAATGTAGCCCAAGCAGTGATTGAGCAATTGCTCAAAGCAGGGGCCACGGTGACCGCTTGCGACATCAACGAGAAACGCATCAATGCCGTCAAGGAAAAGTATCCAGAGGTCACCTTCGTCGATCCGGATACAATCTATGACATTCCTTGCGACGTATTCTCACCCCATGCTTTGGGTGCCATCATCAACGATCAAACAATCGACCGTTTGCGGTGCCCCATCATCGCCGGCGCTGCTAACAACCAACTGGCGGAGGTACGCCACGGCGACATCTTGCGAGAAAAGGGCATTCTCTACGCCCCTGATTTCGTCATCAATGCCGGTGGCATCGTCAATGTCAGTGTCGAATTCCAAGAAGGTGGCTACAACGAAGAAGTAGCTCTCAAGAAAATCGGCAACATCCAGAACGCCCTGAAGTCCACTTTTGCCATGGCAAAGGAAGACGGCACTTCCACCAACCGCGCTGCGATTGCCGTGGCCAAAAAAATCATCGCCGACGCTAAACGCTCATAGAAGCAAGACTTGAGCTTTCTTTGAGTTTAGCCTGACACTCCTGTAGGATTCTACAGGAGCGCCACCTTCATTACCTTACTTCCAAAGTTGACGGCATGACAAACGAAACTGCTGATACCACCGCCTCCTCTGAATCAAGCTCTCATGCCTCAGAGATTGCCGCGGGCGAACGTTTTGAATTCGGCGAGAACTGGCGGCGGTTCTTAGCCAGTGTTTCTGAAGAGCGCATCACGACAGCCATCGCCAGTGTCCAAGAGCTCTTGGGGATCACCACCCTCAAGGGCAAGACCTTCGTCGATGTGGGATGCGGCAGCGGACTGTTTTCTTTGGCGGCTCACCGCATGGGTGCCCAAGTTCATAGTTTTGATTTCGACCCGGCCTCTGTCGCCTGTTGCCAACAACTCAAAGAAACCTATGGCAATAGTGGAGCCACATGGAAGATCGAACAAGGCTCCGCTCTTGACCCAACCTATCTAAAACGATTAGGTCAATTCGACGTCGTCTATTCTTGGGGTGTTCTCCACCATACCGGGGAGATGTGGCAGGCCATCGACAACGTTTGCAAACTGACGAAGCCAAATAGCTTGTTCACCATTGCCATCTACAACGACCAAGGTTCTTGGAGCGACCGATGGAAACGGATCAAGAAGACTTACAACAACCTCCCCCGATTCCTCAGACCGGTCTTCGCGGCTGTTGTCACCTTTCCCTTTGACTTGAGAATGGCGCTCAGTGCGTTCTTGAGGTTGAAGCCCATGGAATACATCCGCGTCTGGACGTCTTATGAGAATGATCGTGGCATGAATCGCTGGCACGACATCATTGATTGGGTGGGCGGCTATCCCTTTGAAGTTGCTAAGCCAGAAGAAATGCTCAAATTCTTCCGTGACCGAGATTTCGAGCTTACGAATCTGAAGACACGCTTGGGCAGTTTGGGTTGCAATGAATTCGTTTTTCAAAAGCAAGCCGAGGCCCCAGCCGAGATCAAACTCAAAGAGCGAACCGCCGCGAACGAGTGAGATCCTGGTCGTTGTGTGAGAAAATGCCCCCCTCAAGGAAAACTCGGAACAACGATTCCTAAGACTTCTTTTGAGAGCACAACGCGACCAGGGGCGGCCGCGCGGTCGTGAAGGATATTCGGGCCAAGGCGATGATTCGTAAGCAATGGGGACTAACTTCGCTTTCGTGCCACCACTTCGCTGATGCTTGGGGTGCAAAAGAGGGAGTTCGGCGATGACGAACGCTGCTTCCAATCGTCCAAGAATTCGTCTTCATCCTGGGATGTCAAAACCCCCTTCTCAACAAGCGTTCGGGCGACGATAGGAAAGAAACTCTCCGGCCAGCGCCAAAGAGCATCTTGAGGGCTTACCGAAAAGGTCAGGAGACGTTTGTATTCGACGTCAAAGCCGCAAGCATCAAGATGGGCGGGAAGGTCAAGCCCAACCCTTGGGTTTCCGCCACTGGCAACCCAGCTGTCATGAAAAGCACCTACCAACTTGTCAAAAGCTTCGCTTCTGGGATGGAGAGTTAGTGCACCAATGAAGTTCGAATAATCTTGAATGGCAATGGTGCCCCCGGGCTTTAGGGAGGCGCCAATGTTTCTGAGAGCCCCTTGGGGATCGTTGAGGAAACACCGCACCCAACGTAAATAGGCTGCATCGTGAAAATTCGCCTCCAAGGTGATCTCTTGTAAATCACCCTGGACGACTTTTACGCAAGAGGCATCGACACCAGGAACACCGTCTTTGGCCAAAGTCGCCTCCAAGCTGGAGACGAAAACCGCTGCATATTCGACCGCTGTCACCTGCCCTCGATCGCCAACAATGCGAGCTAAGTCCATGGTCGCAAACCCAGGGCCGCTCCCAGCATCCAGGACTTTCGAACCGTAGGCAATCCCGGCGCGCTTCCAAATTTTGTGGGCGTACTCGCTCCACAAAGCATGCTGTAGACCTAAACGGAATGCTTCGTCTTCATGGGTGCCCAAGACATAATCATCTGCATTGCCAGTTTCGAAATTCATGCTCCTTGGCCTTTCCTGTACTCGGGAATTATGACTGGCCAAAAGCGAATTGCTCAGTCGTCAATAACCCGTACCCGAGGAATAGCACCTAAGAACGCACGACCATAATATTTGTTCTTGATCCTGGTGTCTAAAACCACAACTGTGCCCGTGTCCGTTTCCGTCCGAATCAATCGACCAAAACCCTGCTTGAAGCGAATGATTGCCTCTGGCAAAGCTAAGTCGCGAAAGGCATTGCCCCCCTGGCTTTCAATGAGTTGGGCTCTGGCTTTCTGCAAGGGCGCCGTTGGCACTGAGAATGGAAGTCTGGCAATGATGACGAGCCGCAAAGGATCACCCTTCACATCAACCCCTTGCCAAAACGAATCGGTGCCAAACAGAACGGAATTGTCGGATTTTTGAAACTCCTTCACCATCATCGAACGGGGCATCTCTTCCCCCTGAACAAAGACCGGAAAGCCGAGCTCTTCCAAACGACCAATGATGCGATTTCGGATCTTGTTCATGAAGTCATAGCTGGTGAAGAGAATAAAAGCTCCACCTTGACTATGCTCCACATAACCCAGAATAGCGTTGGCACAGCGCTCTTCGTAGTCCTCGTCCTTAGACGGTTCATTGAGCCAAGTTGGAATGCGCAAGCGAACGTTTTTTTCGTAGTCAAATGGCGATCCTAATTGAAGGCGCGCTGCCCTCGTTGCTCCCAAGGCCTGGGCGACAAAATCGAGACCGTTCTGCCGCCCCGTAGCCAAGGTGGCACTGGTCAAAATCACCGTGCCCACTTGTTCAAACAAGAGCTTCTCCAAGGTGTCGCTCACCTTGAGAGGTTTGCTTTGGATGCTTGCAGTGGTGCCCTGCTCGTTTGACTCCGCCCAGTGCACCGCTTTTCCTTCCATTCCATGAGGTCGCAAGATCACTTGCAACGACTTCAGAATGGAATCGATCCTGGTGATGTAAGACTGGAATTCGCTCTCTTGTTCCTGAGAGCCGCAATCGAGCTTCAAGTCCCCCAACTCTCCAGCCAACTCGTTGAGAACCGGCGACAAGACATCTCGGATCTGGTTCTCGTCGGTGATCTCACGCATGAAACGGTGCCGTCCACAAAACTGAGAGACCGAGAAGAAAAATTCATCGCAAGCCTCTTCAGCTTCACCACAGAGACTTCGGGCCGCCTCCGCTCGCTGCACATACTGAAGAAATCCAAGCCCTTTGTGCCGTCGATGGAGGCGCATAAGAAGTAAACGAACCATACGCCGGGTTACGCGATGCCCAAAATGGTCAAGGGCCATGCCCTCTAAGCTGTGAGCTTCGTCAAAGATGACAACATCGTGGTCAGGCAGGATCTTGGCTCCCTTGGCCCGCAAAGCCAAGTCAGCCAGATACAGGCTATGGTTGACCACAATGAGATCCGCGTCTTGAA
This sequence comes from Planctomycetota bacterium, assembly GCA_015485455.1. GTDB lineage: Bacteria > Planctomycetota > DRQF01 > S139-23. The sequence continues at coordinate 13,693 of WFTN01000566.1, forward strand.
GCCCTCGTCTGGCCACATGGTAGGGGCAATCTTCGTTGAAATGACCGCAGGCCAATCCCAGGCAGTTTCCATGCTCTGACTGAACCTGCTCCCAAACATCATAGGTGGGTGCGGGAAAGATCTCTTGCTTGGTTCCTTCTGCCCCTTTGGTCCTCAAGGTATGCTGGATGCGCCTGAGCTGTTCTTTGACCTCGGGTTCGACTCCTGTGTCCATGGCACCCTTGATCGCCATAGCCAAGCGCCGAGGAGCAATATAGTTGCTACGACCCTTGGCCACCGCCGCCACAAATCGCCCTGGCAGGACGCTCTCCAGCCAGGGAATGTCCTTCTGAATCAGCTGATCTTGGAGACTCAAAGTCTGAGTTGAGATCAAGACGCGTCGCCCAGCAGGAATGGCCCTGAGTACGGCAGGCACCAAATACCCCAAACTCTTGCCAACCCCCGTCCCCGCCTCCACGATGAGGTGCTGCCCCTCGGAGATCGCAGATCCTACAGCATTGGCCATCTCAAGCTGCTGAGGGCGCAAATGGTAGTTTTCCAGCTTTTGGGCGGCGAGCCCATCCTCAGAAAAAAAGGCCTCGATTTCTTCGTCATTCAGACCAGACACAAATTCTCTTCCTAAGTAATTTGGACCATGATAACATTCCCCCGCGTCGGAAAACGCATAACGTGTTCACAGAAGGATTTGGGAGAATTCACGGATGTCGAATTTGAGGCATGGAGCGCTGGTTTTGCTCGGCTTATTGTTTGTCTCGGCCTGTAGCTCATCAGTGGAATATACCCGGGAGCCGCAGATCCGCTACGCTGACGCACGAGATCGTTACGAAGATATTTCTTTGCACAAGATCTTTCACGACGGCAAGCTCATGGGGTATGCCGACTCCAAGCGACTCAAGGATGGCGACAGTAACGATTTCAATGATCGCCATGAGGTTTTCATCTTGGATGCCAACCATGACATGGTGGGCTATATCACCGACCACAACCAAGCATTTCGCCTACGGGCTCATGGGCCAAGTGAGTTAGTCGCCGTCAACGATGACTTGGGCCGCAATGTTCAAGCTATCTTCGGTTGGCGTCAAGGAACAGTGACATTGAAGCGCATGGTTTACCAAGAAGACTAAGTCGAACAGCTGATGATTCAAAGAAGCAGTCTCTCACTTGGTGAGGGGCTGCTTTTTCTTGTGGGAAACGAAGATCAAAACGAGAGCAACATCGTTGCGAATTCGAAGCAGCCCTTAATCCCGTCCTTGCACTTATGTCATTGAGTTCGTTTTTTTGCCAGGAGCACAGGCATCCTGCCTGTTTCTTTGTCTTCCTATCTCCGGTCAGGAGCACAGGCATCCTGCCTGTTTCTTTGTCTTCCCATCTCCGGTCAGG
>WFTN01000567.1 GCA_015485455.1 Planctomycetota bacterium
GCATCGAAGCCATGTCGTCAATGGGATAAATGTCGAGTGGGTTGCAAGTCGCTACGGTCATGATCGCGCCATCGCACTTGAGACCGATGACTGTGTAGTTGCGGGCGAATTGCTGTGGGATGCAATCGATGAAGGATTCAGGAACCTTGGTGTCAGCCAGAACATCCTTAAAAGGAATCCCGGCTGCTTCGGCGTAGAGGCGGTTGAACTCCTCTTCCGTCATGATTCCCCGTCGTTGGACAATCTTGTCTAACGATTGTCCGGTGTCTTTCTCGATACGGAGACAGTCTTGAAGTGTACGTTCGTCCAGTTTCCCGGAATTTTCGAGTATGTCGAGGATCTGCGTGTTCACTGTCCCATGACTCCCTGGTCATCAATCTTTAGCAACGTGGCGCCACGAGCCCAAAGACCCGTGACGCAACGCGAAAACAAGTTTGCCCAAGTGATGGAAACGTTCCTTCACTTCGACAGTGTGTACCTAAAGCCCACCAGACGTGGCTGGTTTCGGCTTTGCACCAGCTAAACGCTTGCCAGCAGTAGCGGCCTTAGTCTTCATTTTGTCGACTTTGCTGCTCTGAGCCGCAATTGTTGTAGCGTCGTCTTCAATGGTCAACGGGGCTGAGAATAGATCGGCCCCCGCAGGAACTGATCCTGCCTTGACACCGTCCCCTTGGGTTTCTTCATCGTCCCCTTCTTCATCACTCGACTTCTTGAGCGGTCGGGCGGGCTTGACCGGTATGCCTTCGGCGTTAGCTCCAGCATTGGGGTCAGTCAGAGTAATGCTCGGTTTGTATTGGGGCAGATCCAAGTGGCCTGATGCTTCGATTGCTTCGATGTTAATTTCTTCATCATCCAATTCCAACTGTCGGAAATCCGGATCAACGATGTTGACTTGGCCGTCCAACTTGGCGATTTCGAGTTTGCGCTCATAGGAGATACGTTCGAGTTCGTCAAAGTCATTGAGGATCGTTGGTGTGATAAAGACGTACAAGGTTGTTTTTTCATGTTGGGTTCCTGTATTGCGGAACAAGTAACCCAAGACTGGGATGTCCGACAAAAGAGGAATTCCCTGCACGGTTTGGCGCAGGTTGTCGGTGGTGAGTCCACCGATCACAACTGTGCGGCCACTTTGGACTGTGATGTTCGTTTCAATCTCCCGCGTTGACCTCTGAGGTGGCACGTTGGAGTTGGTCTGAACTCCGACAAAGGCTTGAACGCGCAAGAAGATATTGAGCCTCAAGTAGTTGTCGTTGGAGATTGTGGGTGAAATCGAAAGTTCCAGGTTCGCAGGTTGGTAACCGGTGAAAGAAGTCTGGTCACTGAACTGACCCTGGTTCGTAGCCGTTGTGGGAATTTCATCGCCCACGATGATGTGTGCTTCTTGGTTGTCGTTCACCAAGATAGATGGCACGGAAACCAAGTTGCCTTTGACTGTTTGCTTGAACAACTGCACCAAAAGTGGCACTTCGATAAAGTTGGTGAAAACGCCGGTGACTAAACCTTGGGCATCCAAATTGGGAACACGAACAAGGTCACTCAACATGTTGAGGCCCGTCGCTGTGCCACCGTTGGCATTGCCGCCGCCAGTTCCGGTTCCTCCCGTCGCGCCGCTATTGCGGTCTTCGATGGTGGAAAGGCCAAAGTTACTCACGCCAAAAAGGCCATCGCTACCGTTTTCGACCTGGGCAATTTCGACACCAATATTTTCTAAATCGTTGTCCGACAACTCGGCGATGGCTGCCTGAACCAAGACTTGTGGCCGACGTTTGTCGAGCTTGGCAATGATGTCGGCGATTTCTTCAAAGCGATTGCGTGTGGCGGTGATCAACAATGAATTGGTGTTGGGGTCGGCAACGATGTTGACTTCGTTTTGATTGTTTTGATTGGTGTTGGATCGGCTGTTGGACCGTGAGCTTGATCTACCACCAGAGCCTGAGCCCCGAGTGCCCCGGTTATTACTGCTGCTGAGTAAATCTGTGAGGACGTCTTGGATGTCTTCGGCGTTGGTGTTTTTCAGCTCGTAGTAGTGAATGTTGCTGACGGATTCTGAAACTTCGGTGTCCAGGAGTTGCACCAAGCGTTTGATCTCACTCATGTATTCGTCCACTGCGTAGACGAGCAAGGTGTTATTCCGTGGGTCGGCAATAATTTTGGGTGCGGGCGTCTGATTCGAACCGCTACTTGTGGGGCGCCGGTTTCGGCTCGAAGATGATCGGCTACCGCCGCTGTTGCTGATTTCGGCCCGTACTTCGATCAAGTTTTCGATAATGGGGGCCAAGTCTTCTGCAACATGGTATTCCAAAGCGAGCTGCTCGAAATACAACTCATTTTCTGGGACAGGGACATCCATGGCCTGGATCATCTGGTAGATGGCCCAAACTGTGGGTGCGAAGTTAGCCACCAAGAGGGAATTGGATTCTTCGATGGAGTGGACGAACCCCGCACGATGATCGGTGACGATATTTGCCAGCGCTCTTTGAGCTTTTTCTACTGGGATATAGCGGAGTCGAATCGTTGTCGCGACGATTTCTCCAACACGCCGCCGTTTTTGTTCGAGCTCCTCCAGAGAGACAAAGGTCGCCTTTTGTTTAAGCGATTGGGAGGTCTTGATGTCTTCAATCATCAAGACTTCTGTCTCCGGCGGTCCCACCGGCACGATGGCCATCTCGTGGGAGTAGAACAGCACTTGAAGGAAAGACACCAAGTCTTCTCGCTTCAAGACCTTTTTGCCGATCATATTGATCTTCTTGTTTTGGATACGACGACTGTCATAGACAAAAGCTTTGCCAGTGAGCTGGGAGGCTAACTGAACGAATTTCTCAAATGGCATGCCGTCTTTTGAGAGAGCAAAGATAAAACGGTTGTCGTCTGTCTTCGTGGCAAGCTCGTTCGATTCTCCTTCGTCTTGCCCCATCAGTGGCAAACTCAAGAAACCAACAACAAGCATGAGGAGAGCGGTGCTGCCGCCAAAAATCTTCATCTCACAATGTCTCCGCCGATATTCCGGTCTTTGAGGCGTATTCTACTGGGGAACGAGACTTAGAAAAACTATGTCTTCAACGAGGTCAGACGCCGCCGAAGCAGGTCTATTCCAACCAGATCAGAACTTTCAGTCGCGATTTTCCCTTGTTGGCTGCTTTGTCCTTCACCAACACGTTGTGACAGTAACGAATTCAGTTCAGTTTCGCCTCCCCTGAACTTGGTAAATCCGCAATATGTTTAGAGTTTCGTCACATTTATTCTCATCGGGATTGTACCGAAGGAAGTTGAGTATCTCCTCTTTTTGCTATGTTTTGTTGAGCACGAAAAGAGGATCCGCTAATTCATGAGTTTGATCGATATCTTAAGCCCCAACCGAATCCTTCTGCGACCGAATTGTGGCAGCAAAGAAGAGCTTTTGGCCATCATGGTCACCCGGATCGCTGAGGGGTTTCCAGGTGCAGAATTTGTTGATCAGAGAGCTTTACTGCAAGCGGTCTTGGATCGTGAAAACCAACTGAGTACCGGGCTACAGGATGGGATCGCCATCCCTCATGGCATGATTGGGCAAGATATCGACACTGTGGGTGCCTTGGCCATCATTCCTCAAGGGCTGGAATTTGCTTCCATGGATGGGCAGCCAGCGGTCTTTGTCCTCATGTTGTTGTTCGCGGACAACGAAAGTGGGCGTGCTCAGCACCTGGGTCTTTTGGCGGAAACGGTGGAATCTTTCACGAATGCTCAGATTCGCCGGGCACTTTTAGGAGCCGCATCCCCAGAAGATGTTTGGCGAGGTCTCTTTGGATCCAGGTTTCAGTAATATTATTAAGTTTCACATTTGCATTGACTTAGAACGATCCTGCTCGGCGTGGGCGGTGCTGAGATCACCCCGATTTGCCCTAAAACTCGATTCTCTAAGGACTTCTGTGAATCAGGCCGAAGCGATGTTCTGCAAGAATTTTGCAAAGGCAATTGATCCCTCCGCGCGTGCTCGTGTATAGTGCTATTGATATCAAGGGCTTATGAAAGTTCGGACCAAGATCAGGGCGGTATGTGACCGCCATCCAACCAACTTTCGCGCCGCGGAGGATATGCATGACCACGGTGACTAAAAAAGAACTGGCCTACCGCATCTCGGAAAAGACCGGCCAAAAGAAGGTTGTGATCAAGAGGATCATCCAATCTTTCATTGACGAGATCATTGACGAGTTAGCGCAGGGAAATCGACTCGAGTTTCGGGAATTCGGAGTCTTCGAAATCAAAACAAGGGCCGCGCGCAAAGCGCGCAATCCACGTACCGGTGTGCGGGTCGATGTGCCCAGCAAATCGGTTGTGCATTTCAAAGCCGGTCGCCTCATGAAAGAGCGTGTTCAAGCCGGCAACGAAAAGCTGCAACTGGAATCCGGTATTCCTGCCACGGGGGATAACAATTCGCCGTCGCCAACGCGCACCATAGAGCCAGCGGCTGGAACTCAGGCGCCCCAATCCATGGAAACACCGAGTCTGCCCAGTGATGGAAATGATAGCCATGCGAGCTAGCCGAATGGTTGGCCACTTGGTGTCGGATCTAGCCCATGTCGGGGGGATGTCCCTATTTCCGTTGAAATGAGATGACATCGGTGGTTCCGGGTAACCTGGAGTTGAATCACAACCAGAAACCCAAGGAGGAACCACCGTGTCAAAGAAGAAGTACCGCAAGAAGACGACCAAGTCCAGAAGAAAGCCAATAACGAAGGAATCGGGTCGCGTAGTCTCGGCGCAAGATGGCGTCATCCAGCTTGCCTTTCCCATTCCTCAGATTCTCGCTGCAACCCATGGTGCCATTGAGGCACTTTGCGGTGAAGCGGGACTGTTGGTCATGAAGGCGCTGATGAGATATGTTCAAGAGTTGTGTTTGAGATTTGAATTAGGCGGCGCTCCTCTCCTCAATAATCCCGTCAATAAAACGATGCCCAGCGACCAGTTTGAGGAGCTGGGCAGCACCGTTGAGTTTTCTCCATTTCTTCTCGGCGCAAAGCGCCAGCTTGAAGACCATTGCCAAACAAGCCTTTCTTGATCCTGATCCTTTGG
>WFTN01000568.1 GCA_015485455.1 Planctomycetota bacterium
GGCTGGCGACATATCCCGATTCGCCACTTAAAGGTGAGATGGAGTACTACATTGAACCCGCCGACCAGACGGATGAGGTCAACGCGCAGCTGGCAACCATCACTCCAACGAGCCTTGATCCGGAAAAGATTACACTGATGGATCCTGCGTGTGGGTCGGGTCACATATTGGTTGAGGCGTATGACCTCTTCAAGACCATCTACCTCGAGCGTGGGTACCGGCGGCGGGACGTGGCGCAGCTAATTCTCGAGAAGAACCTCTTCGGCCTCGACATCGACGAGCGTGCGGCGCAGCTCGCGGGCTTCGCGTTAATGATGAAGGGCCGGGCCGATGATCGACCGCTGTTTGAACGAGGAGTGAAGATCAATGTTATGGCGCTCGTGGATAGCGCAGGGTTTGATGCCGAGGCGGTAGGGGATGGTGTTGAGCTGTCAGGCTACGGCCTGAAGACGACCGACCTCACCGAACTGAAACAGCTCTTTGAGCATGCGACGACGTTCGGGTCCTTGATTCAGGTGCCGGCGGGGCTGGCGAAGATGCTGCGGCCGATCAAGCAGCTGAGCAAGGCGGCTGGTCAAGGTCTCTTTGAATCGGAAGCCCTCAGTCGCTTGGGGCCGCTGGTGCGGCAAGCCGAGTTGTTGGCGGCGAAGTACGATGCGGTGGTCGCGAATCCGCCGTATGTCGGGAGCAAGTTTCACGTCCCGGTCCTGAAAAAGTTCTTGAAGGACTGCTACGACGGATACGAGAAAGACGTTTTCTCTGCCTTCATCGACCGAAACCTCGCGTTTAGCAAGCGGCATGGTCGCTTGGGATTCATGTCGCCATTCGTCTGGATGTTCATATCGAGCTACGAGCAACTGCGGACAAGGCTCGTGGAAACGGAGACGATCACATCGCTCGTCCAACTTGAGTATTCGGGATTTGATGGCGCTACGGTACCGATCTGCACCTTCACGCTCCAGAAGAACCACTTGAAAGGACAGAAGTCTTGCTTCATCCGTTTGTCCGAGTTTCGCGGCTCGGAAAACCAAGGCCCCAAGACGCTTGAGGCAATCAACGACCGTGGATGCGGATGGTTTTACGAAGCGGCACAGGACAAATTTAGGAAAATCCCGGGTAGTCCGGTGGCATATTGGGCAAGCGAACGAGTTCTGCATGCGTTCGAGGTCGGGCGGCCCATGAATTTGGACTGTTCAACGAGAAAGGGGATGGCAACAGGCCTCAATGCAGAATTCGTTCGTGCGTGGTACGAAGTGCCGATCTGCCGAATTGGTATTGGAAAAACGCGAGATGAAGCAAAGGTGTCTGGTCTCAAGTGGTTCCCATACGCTAACGGTGGCGCCTTTCGAAAGTGGTATGGGCACTACGATGACATCGTGAACTGGGAGTCAGACGGGAGGCGCCTACAGACGGAAGAACACGTAAGCGGTCGGGTTCGGGCTGTAAATCTAAACCTCGAATTCATCTACACGCCCGGCCTATCGTGGACATCGATTACCAGCAGCCTGTTTTCAATTCGGAGTTTGCCCGTTGGCTTCCTTTTTAGTTCCGCTTCAAATGCCCTATTTCGTCGCGATGATGAGGAGCCGGACTTCCACCTGGCGCTACTCAACTCCAAGGTCCACGCGGAATTGTCGAAGGTGCTGAATCCAACTCTGAACGCCAATCCAGGGGATGTTGGGAAGATTCCCATCCTGACAAGCACTGAGATGGCGACGGAGTTAACCAAGAAGTTGCTGGGCCTTGCGAGATTCGACTGGGACGCATACGAACGTTCCTGGGATTTTCAATCCCTCCCTCTCCTGACAGCCTCATCCGAGTCCACACACATACTCAAGTTTAGCTACACCACTTGGATCACCCAAAGCCGCGAAACCATCGCCGAGATGAAGCGCCTTGAAGAGGAGAACAATCGCCTCTTCATCGACGCCTACGGACTGGCGGACGAGCTCACTCCCGACGTTCCCGTCGAACAGATCACGCTCACGATGAACCCCGCCTACCGCTACGGCACCAAGATTACTGAAGAGGAACAGTGGACCCGCTTTCGCCAAAACTCGATGGAAGAGCTGGTTTCCTACGCAATTGGCTGCTTGATGGGCCGATACAGCCTGAACGAGCCAGGCCTCATCTACGCCAACAGCGGCAACAATGGTTTCGATCCCAGCCGCTACTCAACCTTCCCTGCCGACGACGACGGCATCGTCCCGCTCACCGACACAAATTGGTTCTCCGACGATGCTTGCAACCGTCTTGTCGAGTTCATGTCAGTGGCTTGGGACAAGTCAGGTCTCGAAGAGAATCTCAACTTTCTGGCCGCTAATCTCGCTCCAAAGAAGAACGAAACGAGCCGCGACACGATACGCCGCTATCTCTGCGACAAGTTCTTCAAAGACCATATGAAGACCTACAAGAAGCGGCCAATCTACTGGCTCTTCTCAAGCGGCAAGCAGAAGGCGTTTCAATGCCTCGTGTACCTGCATCGTTACAACGAAGGCACCCTCTCGCGCATGCGGAGCGAGTACGTCATCCCCCTGCAAGGCAAGATGGCAGCACGTTTGGAGAAACTACAAGGCGACATCCAGGCCGCGACGTCATCGGCGCAGAGCAAAGCTCTCACCAAGGAACGTGCCAAGCTCGAGAAACAACAACATGAGCTCATCACATTTGACGAAAAGCTACGCCACTACGCAGACCGCCGCATATCTCTTGACCTCGACGACGGCGTCAAGGTCAATTATGGCAAGTTCGGTGATCTCTTGGCAGAAGTCAAAGCCATTCATGGCAAGAAAGCGGAGGTCGAATGACAACAATTCGACGCAATCCCGATGCCCTTGGACGTACCCGTGGAGCCCGGTGGTATCCAGGGGAATTGAGCGCAGGAGACGGTGATGAGGATTAAACAGAACCATGTGATCCTGTCTAATCTTTGTCTAATTCCATGTCTAATTGGGGACGTAAGACACTCAATAACAATGACTTACACAACCGGTTTATTGTGCCAATTTAGCCCAACATGGACAGAGGCGACAAAAGAGGAGCCATCATGAAGGCAGCGCAAGTCGACACGGCACTGATTCAGAAATTCATCGAAGAAGACAACCGCATTGTTTTCTGGAACGATGCCAATGCCGAGTTCTCAAGCTACATCGAACGAGGACTACCAGATGAGCTCTCAACTGTCACAGTCTTAGACATGGCAGAACAAGGCGGCCTATCAACCAAGCTGCGCCTCGAACGCGAAGACTGCACTGAAAAGTACCTCCTTTATCGTGCTGGCGAAGTACCGCCAGCCGAAGAAGACTGGCTCCTTGATATCCGCCTCTACAGCGCTGAATTCCACGCTGATGTTGCGAGCATCTGGCTCCAAGAACTGGGTCTTTCCGACCTCTACCTGCGGAAACATCTTCGGGCACGACAGTCATTCCTTGGCAGCCAAGAGCGACGTCGAAAGCTGGGGCGACTGATCGATCCCGACGACAATGAGGCGGCCATCGATCTGAAGATGATCGCCGTGCTTTCTGGAAGTGATGTAGCAGGCTTGTTCTCAGTGCTAAGAGCACTCTGTCATGGCCACATCGTTGACAACCAGTTCGACCTGGAATCGACTCCACCGGCGATTGAGCAGTTCGCGAAGATGGGTCTGGCTGATTGTTTCTGGAGCCTGATCGAAAAGGAATTTGGCTACAGCGAAAAAACACCAACAATCGCTGCCATCTTGCGGCGATTGCTTGTGTCAGAACTCGTTCATGAAGCTGGTGAAGAAGGCCTTGAGTCACTCGGCCATTTCCTCTTGTCTGACGAAGGAAAGCGCAATGCTGTAGTCTTCCTCACTCAGTGGCGCGACTCTAAAGGCAAAGCCAACAGCTATGACGCTGCCGCTTTGGCCGTCGAAGAAGAGCTCAAGATCCGTGAGCAAATTGGAAACCTCAAACTCGAGGCTCTGGCCGAGATCTTCACATTCTGGGCCATAGAAATGAAAGTTGTGGCTCAGCTTCGAGATCAAGCACTTGAAAAGAACCCGGTTAGTCAGCTCGAGTCTATTTCCGCCACCGCCACCAGCCGCAAAGCGGGCTATTGGCTTTCAAATCTTGGCCCAGATCAACCTGAGCGCATCGCCGTTTCAAGATCTTATGATGCCATCGTTGCAGCAGTGGAACTCTTCGACCTTGCCACCGAGCATGGCCGAGCCTTTTCATTTGAGAATGCCGACGAGTTGCTCGCCGCTTATCGCAACGACCTCTACCGCTTCGATCAGCTCTATCGACACTTCTGCTTCAATGTGAAATTTGCGAAGCAGCAAACTTGGGGGCTTCTTAAGAAGCTCACTGACGATGTGGAAGGAGTTTACGAGCAAGCATTCTTGCAGCCATTCAGTCTGGAGTGGGGTAGGCTCCTTGAAGGTGGCTTCTTGGAGACTTGGAAGACATCCAAGATGCCGGCCCAACATCGTTTCTACGAGAATACGATTGGGCCTTATCTGAGGGAATCTGGGAGACGGCGAGCATTTGTCATTATCAGTGACGCTTTTCGATACGAAGCGGCAGAAGAACTGACATCAGCTTTGAACGGTCGCTACCGCATGGACGCCTCCCTGGGCGCCATGCTTGGGGTCCTCCCCTCTTACACGACCTTGGGCATGGCCAGTCTTCTTCCAAGCAAGAGTCTTGCCTACAGAGACAACGGCGATGTCTTGGCCGACGGAAAATCTGTTTCTGGCACGGAGACCAGATCAAAGCAGCTTGACCGCTCAGGGGGCATGGCGTGCCAAGCCAGCGATCTCATGCCCATGAAAACAGACGAGGCGCGAGACTTCACCAGCGGCAAACGTGTTATTTACATCTATCACAACGTCATCGATGCTCGTGGCGACAGCAAATCGACAGAAGATGAGACTTTTGCGGCGGTGAATGAGTGCATTGTTGAACTGGCTGACTTGGTCAAGTTTTGCGTCAACAAGCTCAATGCTGCCACCGTCTGGGTCACGGCTGATCATGGTTTCCTATTCCAGGAATCAGCTCCGGACCAGACGGACAAGAGCGAACTCACGCAAATCCCTGAACGGGTGGTGAAGAAGAAGAAACGCTACATTATCGGTCATGAGCTGGGCATGGTGGCAGAAGCCCACCATGGTTGGATCAGAGATACAGCAGGCATCGAAGATGACATGGAGTACTGGATCCCCCGAGGAACCAACAGATTCCACTTCCAAGGTGGAGCTCGCTTCATTCATGGCGGTGCCATGCCTCAAGAGATCGTTATTCCATTGGTGAAGGTCACCCAGCTAACGGGCAAAAAGAAAGTAGCTTCTCGGGTCGAGAAGGTGTCCGTGCAGGTCTTGGGCAACAAACACAAGATTACCACACCGAAATACCGATTCGAGCTCATTCAGACTGAAGCAGTCAGTGATCGGCGCAAGCCTATCACTCTTAGGGCAGCAGTCTATGATGGTGCCACAGCCGTCACCTCCATCGAGACTGTCACTTTTGACTCTGTCTCCGAGAGCATTGACGAGAGAAAGAAAACAATCCGCTTAGAACTCCTAAGCGGTGACTTTGACAAGAAACGGCCTTACCGCTTGGTGCTTCGCGATTCAGAGAATGACCGCGAAGTCCTTTCTATGCCGGTCGTGATTGACAGGAGCTTTGATGATGACTTCTGATGCTACGAACGAGACCGGTCGCGATCTCGACGTTTTGCTCAATGAGAACTTCGCCGGCAAGATTGTGCGAAAGGATCTCACCAAGCTGGTCAAGGAAGGGGCAAACGTCCCGATTTTTGTCCTTGAGTACCTGCTTGGCAACTACTGTGCATCGCAGGACGAAGAAGTCGTGGCCGATGGGCTGGAAACAGTCAAGAAGATCTTGTCCGACAACTTTGTGCGTCCTGACGAAGCAGAGAAGATTAAGTCTCTGATTCGTGAGAAAGGTACCTACAAGGTCATCGATAAGGTCAGTGTTGCGCTCAATGAGAGAAATGACACCTATGAAGCCCAGCTTGTCAGCTTGGGCATCAAGGGTGTTGTTGTGCCCACGAAGACGGTCAAGCAGTTCGAGAAGCTCCTTGTTGGTGGCATCTGGGCCTTAGTGACTCTTGAGTATTTCTTTGAAGAAGGTCAGAAAGGGTCACCATTCTCTGTCCGGCAGCTCAAACCCATCCAAATGCCCAACATGGACATGGATGATCTTCGGGAAGGCCGCAAGCAGTTTACCACTGAAGAATGGCTGGATGTCCTCATGCGCTCGTCTGGGATGGAGCCCACAACCCTTGAGAAGCGGGTAAAGTGGCATCTCTTGGCTCGAATGATCCCCTTCGTTGAAAACAATTTCAATGTCTGCGAGCTTGGTCCCCGAGGAACGGGCAAGAGCCACATTTACAAGGAAATCAGCCCGAACAGCATCCTTGTCTCTGGTGGACAAACCACGGTTGCCAACCTCTTCTACAACCTTTCTCGCCGACAGATCGGCCTCGTAGGTGTCTGGGATGTTGTGGCGTTTGACGAGGTCGCAGGTATCAAATTCAAGGACCACGACGGCGTCCAGATCATGAAAGACTTCATGGCCTCTGGTTCCTTTGTGCGTGGCCGAGACTCCTTGAATGCTTCGGCCTCCATGGTCTTTGTCGGCAACATCGACAATGTCGAGACCCTGCTCAAGACCAGCCATCTCTTAGCCCCCTTCCCCGAGGTCATGATTGACTCAGCATTCTTCGATCGATTCCATGCCTATATTCCTGGCTGGGAGATCCCGAAGATGCGGCCAGAATTCTTCACAGACCAGTACGGCTTCATCGTCGACTATCTGGCCGAGTTCTTCCGTGAGATGCGCAAGCACAACTTCAGTGATGCCATCAATCGCTATTTCCGTCTTGGCAGAGACCTCAATCAACGTGACACCATTGCCATCAAACACACGGTGTCAGGGCTTCTTAAGTTACTTCATCCTCATGATGACTTTGACAAGGAGGCCGTTCGCGAATGCTTGGAGTATGCCCTTGAAGTACGGCGCCGCGTGAAAGAACAACTGAAGCGTATTGGCGGCATGGAGTTCTTTGACGTTCACTTCAGCTACATTGACCTTGAGACCAATGAAGAGAAGTTCATCATGGTCGAGGAGCAAGGTGGTGGGTCCTTGATTCCAGACAGCCCTCTCAGCCCTGGCGCCCTCTACACTGTCGCACGAGGCAGTGGCGGACACCTTGGTCTCTATCGTATCGAAACCCAAGTCACATCGGGTACGGGCCAATTGAAGCTCTCTGGCCTTGGCTCCAACACCGCAGCGAAAGAATCCCTGAAGGTGGGCCACGACTACTTCCGCGCCAACGCCAATCAAGTCCAAGCCTCAGCAAAACCCGGCGACCACGACTTCCACCTCCATGTCGTCGAAGCCCACAACACCGGGCCCTCGACGGCCCTTACTCTGGCTGGATACGTGGCACTGTGCTCTGGACTCATAGGAAAGCCTGTGGAAGCCCAACTGGTTGTCCTTGGCACAATGAGCCTTGGCGGCAACATCGTCCCTGTAGAGAACATTGCGGAATCCCTCCAGGTTGCGGCGGATGCAGGAGCCAAGCGACTCTTGCTGCCCATGGCAAGCGTGGCCGACATTCCTTCAATCCCAGGGGAGCTATTTGCCAAGTTTCAAACGAGTTTCTACGCCGATCCGAAGGACGCGGTGTTCAAAGCTTTGGGGGTGCAATGACATCTGCGCTCATCGGGTTATTGTCGGAAGTCTCTCGGTTCGGGACGGCATTTCGCTCGAAGACTCGGATGATAACCGATAAGATCAAATATGAAGTAACGTCGACTCCACGACGCTCGAAAAAACGAGATTGTCACGTTTGTCCTCGACCACAACCGAATTAGGGACCTAATCATGCCAAGAGATCCAGTTGCTCCCGACGAGAATCAGAATTCACCGAACGCGCCGCCCGATCCTGAGGCAGGGCAAATTGAGGGCCTGGACGAATCTGATGACGCCGGCCTTGGCGAATACCCCATCGACACGCTGCTTATTCGAAAAGAGACGCGCACCGTTTTTGACGTTGTCCGTCGCATCAACGCAGGCGGGTTTATCTTGAACCCTGACTTCCAACGCGATTTCGTATGGAATGCCGAGAAGAAGAGCAAGCTGATTGAATCAGTGCTTATGCGAATCCCGCTCCCAGTTTTCTACTTGGCTGAAGACTCAGAAGGCGGGACGATCGTCGTCGATGGGTTACAGCGACTTTCAACTTTTCGCGATTTTCTCGCGAACAAGTTTCATTTGAAACTCCCTCATCAACAAACTCTCAAC
>WFTN01000569.1 GCA_015485455.1 Planctomycetota bacterium
GAAATTGCTGCTGCAGAGTCGGGGGTGGCAACACGTGTGACCGATGTCCAAGTGGCAGAAAATGCTATTGAAGACAATGCGGATCGTTTACGTCGGCTCATTTTGAGCTTCGCAAAGCGTTCCGATTGGGATATCGATCTCATTCCAACAGACGATATCAAGGAAACAACATGGAAAATTCCGCCACTTGATGAATGCATTGATATTGCCCTTTCGGAAAGACCAGATCTTTCAGAATCTCGCCTGAATCTCCGTCGCCAAGACATCAATATCGCCGTGGCAGACAATGAGCTCTTACCCAAAGTTGACGTGGCGGGTTCGGTGACCTTCACGGGTCTGAATAGTGGCTTTGATAGCTCATTCACTGATAGCTTTGGAACTGTCGGTGCTGAGACTTGGAATTTGGCGGTCACTTTGGAGATCCCCCTGGGGAATCGCGCTGCAAGAGCAAAGCTGTCTCGGTCGCGTCTTCAAAGAGATCAAGCTTTGATGACCTACAGAGATCTTCAGTTGACCGCCATGGAAGAAGTACGAAAGTCCTATCGCGACGTGGAGATTGCCCTCAAGACCACCCAATCCCAGAAGAAAGCAATGGAGCTCAAAAGAGAAGAGCTCAAGAACGAACAGATCAAACTGGAGAACAAGGTCTCAACGAATTTCCAAGTCTTGGAGGTTGAAAGTGATCTGGCAGAACGCAAAAGTGAATTTATTCGGGCATTGGTTCAATATCGAATAGCTTTGTCGAGCTTGGCCAAGGCCATGGGATCAAGTCAAAGAGTGCTGAAATGGTCGCTTCGCCGTTAGAAGCCATTTCATTTGTGGCTAAAGATGAGACCAAAATCGAAATGCGCATTCCACAAGAACTCATTAGGATCGAATTCTCATGGATATGAAGACCCTTTTGCTCTACGGCGCAGTTGTGGCTCTCGCGGCTGGCTTAGCAGTCTTGGTATTTTCGGAACCGGCCACTTCAGATTCGCTTGGAGATAGGGAGGTTGTGCAGGTTGATGATCCAGCTTGGTATCGAACCGCCTCTTTCGGAACTCGTTTGGCTGCTCTCAAGAAGCGCCTTGCATTGATGACTTCTCGCGCGATTGCACCGGAGCAAACAGGACCGGTGAAGGATGACATTGCGCTTCTTTGCCGAGATGAAGCTTTGGTGGACGTTGTGATTGACTCCTTCGAATCTCATCCTCATTTGACCTCAGCCCTTCTGTCCGCATACATGGAGATCTTTGGCCGAGTCAAGAATCCCAAATTCACGCCTCTTTTGAAGCGCGGTTTTGAAAGTCCTGAGTTTGAAGTACGGATGAACGCTGCTGCCGCAGGAATGGTTCACGGAAGTGCTCGCTCCATCGAAGAGATTGGCCAAGCTCTTCTTGTCAGCTCGGGAGCCCAAGCCGGAAGTTTGTTGGCGACGCTCTTGGCCGACGGTGGGGGAAACGCACTCCATTGGGTCGAGGCCGTTATTGCCGAGAGAGAAGAAGAAGGCTTGCTCATCCCTTCTCTTCGTGCCATGGGAGACGCCCGATACATGAACGCTATTCCGACGATTCGTCGCCGTCTGAAGCATCCCAGTGCTGCGGTGGAGATTGCTGCCGCCGCTGCTTTAGCGATTATGGGCCAACAGGATGGCTATCAGTATATTCGCAACTTAGCCATGGACGAGAAAGCCAGCCCTTTGGCAAGAGCTGAAGCCGTCCAAGTCTTGCACACCGTAGCCGGTGGCAAAAACAAGGAGCTCTTTCGCAAACTGGCCTCGCGTAAAGACGCTGCGGGCTTTGAGTCGCGGCTTGTTTTGCTGAAGTTGCGCGATCCAGAAATGATCAAGCAATTGAGAAGTAAAGCTTTGGGAAAGAGAGGTCTCGACAAAGTTCAGGCTGCAGGGGCCCTTGGGGCTTCTGGGGTGGAAGAAGATGCGGCATTCTTGGCAGAGCATGTGGACGAATTTGATGTGGCGACGCTTCGCGCTGTCATCGAATCTCTCAAACGAGGCCGGCCGAAAAACGCCGGTCGTTTCATCGCCAACCTGGCAGCCTTGAAAAAGCCGGAAGCAGGCTTGGCTTATCGCGCTTTTTCTCAGTATGGCGAGGATGCTCTGGATGACTTGGCCCGTGTCCTTGCCAAAGAGACAGACCCGGAACGACGTGACCTGCTATTGAGAGCTGCGTCGCTTGTACCGTGTGAAAAGTCATTGGCTATCCTTCAGTCCGTAGACGCGGGAGACGATCGCGATTTGTGGATGCTTGTTCGGAGTCTTATTCGCAAAGTTGATCTGGGGATCCTTAAGAAATGACAGCCGATGCAGATCGTTAAGAGTGTGGTCCAAGAGGGGCATGTGGATCACATCCGTGAAGGTACTCGTGCCTATTTCTTGGGCGAGAATTATACCGAACTTCAGATCGACAAAGAGCAGTTGCGTTTTTGCAAGCATGGGGCTGTAAAGGTGGCCATGAACTCAAAAATCGAGTCTCTGCCAACAGTGCTTGATGTTCGTTTGATTCCCCAAGTCGACAGAGACGGCCATGACTTGGTTGTTCTGACCTTGAACTATGAAGTAAAAATGAAGTTTCGACTAGTGAGTCGAATCGACACATTATTTTTCGATTTGGAAACCGAGGCCCTTCAAGAGTACTTAGAGACGGGGAAGCGTAGTTTTGATGTGGGACGGTTGAACGATGTTCGCAATCCCATCGCCATTACAGCTTTTGGTAACGCTCTTTTGACTGCTTTTCTGATCGGAGCGGCGGGGCTCTTGATCGGGGCTAAAGCCCATGTCATCTTTCCGATCGCCCTTGGCATCAGCTTGATTACCTATGTCAGTATTATTGGTTTCGCCGATATCATTGTTGATGGCATGGATCAGCTCAAGCACAAGAAATAATCGGCAACCATCAAGCCTGAGCCGAGGACTCAATCTCCGTGTTAAGCCTCTGGATTGTGGCGACGATCTCTTTCAATTCCAGTTCTTCTTCTCTCATACGGCCAAGGGCTGTGGATTCAGCTTTGGTCAATTGGGTTGTGAGCTGGTCAAGGAATGAGTCTTTCCATTCGCTGGAATTCAGAAATCGGCGACACCGGGATACGACTTTCTTGTAGGCGGCGGCTCTCAACAAGGCGATGTAAATAACATAAATCATGAGCACGAATGCTGCGGAAACCATGAGGTGAACAGCGCCGGACATGCGGACCAAACGGAACGCAAGCCTGCCTGACAAGGTACTCAGCCCCCTGGTGGGTCTCAGGATCTCTTCTGCCAGAGGCTGCACCAAGGGAAACCAAAGCAAAGGGGCCCATACCAACATGCGGCGCTTCCATCGTGAAAGGGTGCTGGTCTTTTTGCTCGTGCCTTGTAGGGCCCCCAAACCTTCTTGAATACGGAGAACACATTCGTTCTCAACCTCGACTAAGCGACTTTCAATGGCAAGCTGGTCTTGCTCTCGGTTTCGGTTTAGAAGAGGAGTGGGAGCCCGGCTGGCCAAGCGCCGCCTTTCTTTCTCCATGGCGAGCATGCCCTGAAGGAGTCGTGGGAAAGGGCGATTCTTGATCTTTGATTCTTGATCCTGGGGCAGGAGGAGTTTCGCGCTGTTGAGAATTCGGCCTACTTGTTTCAAAGGCGATGCCAAAAGTTGTAAATGGGGTAGAAGCGGCCATTTTTGAATCGTCTCGGCGAACAATTCAGCACCGATTTTCTGTGGTGCGCTGCTTGACTGCAGACGGTTCAACATTTCGTCGTGGATAGGAGGCTCTTCGGTCAGGCACTTCAATTTCTCACGGACCAAGTCTATTTCAGTTGACAGTTCTTCTTGTCGCTTTTCAAAGTTAATGCTCTTGTTGATGTGCTCAACACGACGTTGAAGAGAGCTCAAACGATCAGATGACTTGATGTTTCGGATTTCTTGCAGACTGCGTTCCTTGGCGATGTAATCAAAGAACTCAGCGAATTGGTTTCCAGGAATCTGGGCATGGGGATTCTTCGCCGAGCAGGTGAAGAATTGAGCTGCATTGACATTCGTTTCGGCCTTTGAAAGCGTCTTCTCGACGGCATGTCTGAAATTCTGGAGAAGTTTTTCTGCTCCCAAATGCGGATCGTCTTCGCGTACACGGTCAATCTTGTTGAGTAGAAAGACTGCGTTATTGAGGTTTCTCGTTGCTCCATGCCGGGCCAGCCATTCGTGAAAAATACGGTCATTGTATTTTAGATCGGAAGTCACCCATACAATGAGATCGAGTCCTTGTAAGGCCCGATGCACCACTGCGGCGTGCTCCGGCTTGGATCCATCCATGTCAGGAAGATCAAAAATGATGATGGATTTGAGCTGCTGGACCTCATGCAGTCCTTTGAATTCATCTAAGTCATTCTTGACAAAATTGAACTTTGGCAAGAGTGCTGCGTGGTCCTGGTGAAGGTAAGGAATGACTCGTGAAGTCGTTGGGCGACGAACGGATGTTTTCGAGATGTGCTTGCCTGCCAGGGCATTGACGATTGTGCTTTTGCCCACGCCGGTGCCCCCGACCAAGCCAAGGGTGAGAATGTCTTCTGGGATTCCATCTCTGTTTCTAAAAGGCAAATCCAAAGGACTAAATGCAAGGGTTGACTGGCCCTTCAAACTGGATTCTAAGGAGTCCAGCCTTTCTTCGCAGGCCAGGAGATCTTGGTAGGTGCTCATGAATTCGATCTTCCTGCGCCGGGTTTGAAAGCAGTTCCTATATCGTTGAGGGCTTGCGTGGTTGCCCTTGAAGTCCCCATGGCGTTGAGCTCGTTTTCATAGCGTTGGTTTTGCCATGCGATGGTCTCGTCCATGATCTCGCGGAATTCTTCCTTTGCACGACGGTATTCTTGGGTCATTGCATTGGTGAAACTGGGAAGTCCGATGACGCGAAGTAACTCCCATACTATGGCGGGAACGACGGCGAGGGTGAGGCCAAGTGTGAGCAAGTGAAGGACCTTATCAACAGCCCAAAGGCGTAGTGTTCCTATAGGGCCAGATTGGTGTGCGGTTTTTTCGAGACGGGCGGTTTCCAGGCATTTCTTGCCAAACTCATTGAGATGAGTTGCGAGCTTTTGGAATCTCTGAAAGACCTCTTTCTGACTCAACTCTATTTCATTGGGCCCTGCCAAGTTGGCCAATAGCAAACGTCCCACCTCATGTCTTTGCATGGTTTCTCTGGCCCGGATCTGGGAACTTTCAAATAGATCCCATGCTTGGTTCTTGACTGTCTTGTCCAAAGCGCAATTCTCTGGCGGATCTAATATGGGTTCTTTGCGGGGGGTGAGAATGCTACGGGGTTGAGTGACGATCGTGCGAATCCCTTTGATGACGCTGCGAGGTGAGTAGCGTAGCCAAAATTTCCTGACCTCTTCGTTGTATTCCAGGTTTCTGAGGGCCTGGTCAGTTTCGAGTTCCATGGCCGAAGGGATTGTTCTTGAGAGATCTTCTCGCAAACGATCTATAGAAGATGCCCATGCGTTGACTGCTGGTAGAATATCGTGGTGAAGACCAAAAACGATGGGGTCGAGATTCTCTCGGTTTCGCAGTTTCGTAAGCTTAATTTTGTCTCTTATGGTCTGGATGTCGTCCAGGTCTGCGAGAGAGCCGGTGTCGTTCTCATCGATGTAGAAAGTGACAAGTGGTTTTATCTCCAAAGTTGCGATCTCAGACTCAAAAGACTCTTGGAGGCTTTCGTCGTTGGTGGGAATGCGATTGAGGACAGCGATGACTGGCACGGCGAGATCGCCATAGTTCTTAAATTCGTCGACGGTGCTTTGGTCCGCATATTTCTCAGTGCTGGTGACAAACAAGATGACATCTGCCCAAGGTACGATGCGTCTTGTTACTTCTTGATTCCGGTGTGCGACTGTGTCGAAATCTGGGCAATCGACGAGGACCACGGGTGACTCCGTGATTCCAGGAAGGAAACGGACGGCACCAGTATCTCCGGCGGTCTTGGTGGTTTCTTGACCTGCACGGGGCAGGGTGGGAAAGAGTGCAGTTTCTTGATTGAAATGTATTCTTGCTGGGAGAGCACAAATGGCGCCCTTTGTGGCCGGTCGTTCGATGCTGGAGGTGTGAGAAATGGCATTTCCGACGATGGCATTGAAAAGGGTGGATTTGCCACTGCCTGAAGGTCCAACAAGGACAGCAATGATCGTATTGTCGTCATTGATTTTGCGATGGATCAGAAACAAGGCAGCGTGAACCCGTTCTTTGAGTTGGGCTAACTGACTGGCTAATCCCGGGGCGCGGGGAACACGCACTTGCTCTAGAAGAGCCAGGAGCTGCTCCAGAAACTCCTCTGGATCCTCATGGTAGTTTTTTTGGGTTTCTGTCATTCCATGAGCCAACGATATGATCTTTGGGTACCTTGGGGCTTCTTTGCAAAGGGATAACTATGTCCTTCTTCTGGTAATGCCAGATGGGCAGGGGGAGGTTTCTCTATTCCTGAGTAGTGTGTCTTTGTACTCGACTCATTGTTCCAAGCTCGGAGGGAACCTCGATAGTCCATGACAAAAACACGTCTTCCTGAAGAACCGTAGCTCCGGGGCCAGGCGTATCCAATCCAGAAATCTGGATTGACGTCAGAGTCCTTGATTTGGCCTTCTTGGATGGGGAATCCCAGCTTGTCAACCAAGTAGACGGCGAAGCAGTAGTTCGAGTTGGCAAAGACGTGGCCTTTGTGATCGGATGTCTCCAAGAAGAGGCGCAATTCATTTCCGATGTCGGCATAGCGCGAACGGTTGTCTCCCAAGCCCATGAGCTCATCGAATGTTCCAAATCGTGACAGTCCAGTTCGTTTCGTTTCTTCGCGGAATTCATCTTGTGCGCTGGCAATGGCCCGTAGAATCTCGCATGCCTTAGATTCGTTTATTATGAGTTCATCGCTCGATCGCCAAGCACGCCAAAAGAAGGAAATGCCACAACCAAGAACAACAATGGCAAGTAGTTCCAGGTAAATGTGTCCTGCGTTTCTTTGATCGTGCTTCATGGGAAAAGCGTAACTCAGTTGTCCTTTGATTTGACGTTGCGAATAAGCCCCGCGAGGCTTACTCGGTCGACGAATGGATATTTCGGAATCGACTGATAGATTTTCGCATGAGATGGTCAGGGGTCAACCCCAACAGGGACCCAAATTATTCTGTTTGGGGAAAGGACGACCCTTCCTTTTCAATCCATGGCCCTCAAGCTATCCTTAGCCTATGAATGAGAATTTCGAGCAAGCCAGAAGAATTGTCCAAGAATTGAAGGCAGGAGGCCACGAAGCTTTTTTTGCCGGGGGTTGCGTCCGTGATTACCTCTTAGGAGTCGATCCGAAAGACTATGATATTGCCACGTCCGCCAAGCCAGATCAGGTAGAAGGGCTGTTTTCCAATACCATTGGCGTTGGCAAGCAATTTGGCGTGATTATTGTCTGTCGAAAGGGCCGCAGTTTCGATGTCGCCACATTTCGAGCTGATGGCAACTATGGCGATGGAAGACGGCCAGATCAGATCTCCTTTTCAAGCGCCAAGGAAGATGTGCTTCGCCGGGATTTGACCATCAACGGGCTCTTGATGGATCCGGAATCGATGGAAGTGGTCGACTATGTCGGCGGCAAGGACGATCTTGAGGCAGGGATTATTCGCACCATCGGTGATCCTCTGCTCCGATTTGGGGAAGATCACTTGCGAATTTTGCGGGCTCTCAGATTCGCTTGTCGTTTCGGATTTCAGATCGAGTCGGAGACGAAGGGGGCGATCCAGCGCTTGGCAGATAAGGCAGCCAACCCCAGCGCTGAAAGAACGTTTGCTGAGTTAGACCGCATGTTGACGGAGAGGGCGCCTCATCATGCCTTGGAGTTAATGGATAGCTTGGGAGTCTTGCCTGTTGTCTTGCCCGAAGTTGCCAAAATCTGGGGCGAGGTTCTTGAAGATCGTCTCAATCCGAAACCGAACACCGCCTTGACTTATCGGGATCGGACGAAGTTGATCTTCGCTCGTTTAGGCGGATCGATTTCGTCTGCTTTGGCCTGGTCCATTTTACTTGGGGATTTGGGATTTACTTCACCAGTGGTAAGGGGAAAACGGGCGGCTCAAGTTCTCAAAGGCTTGCGGGCAGCGAATGGCCTGATCAAAAAATGTCAGTTTCTTGTGACCCACAGAGATCGGTTGCTTTTTGCCTGCCGTATTTCTCAAGGGAGGCAACGTTTGCTCCTGGCACATCCTGATTTGGAGTTGATTCACGCATTCACCTCTTGCCAGTGTGGCGCTTCCAATCCCGCTGCTGTCATGGAAAGGAACTTTCCCCAAGATGGCGTGCCTCTACCTTGCCCTCACTTGAATGGTAAAGACTTGATGGCTTTGGGTGTTCCTAAAGGACGTATCATGGGCCGGGTGCTTAAGAAGTTGCGTTTTCTTCAACTCCAAGGCCGAATCCTGGATCGGGAGCAAGCGATCACTTGGGTCCGTGGCACTTTCTAATTTCAGCATTTTTTCCGCAGCAGTGACGGACGCAAGTGCACTCTTCGGACACAGTTGCACCTGCTTCGATTTCTTATGCAGTCACTGAAGGAATGATTCATTCAAGTTGTTTAGCCATGTGGCCGATTTGGGGGATGCGGTGATCATGTCCCACGCGTTTTTCTTGGGGTTAGATGACTGAGATGACTTTTGCCAAAATGTCACACGATAACGATCCAATTGATGCATTCGAGCGGAAACGCCGGATGCAAGAAGGTGATGCGCCTTCGCTTGAACCGATGGATGCCTCGGGTATTGACGACATGCTCGATGCTCTCGACCGCGTCTTGTCTGCGGAAGAAACGCAGGTCAACGTCGATGCAACAGAACCCGCGCCCATCGTTGAAACGGTTGTCGCCATTTTGCACGACCTCCAAGACAACTGCGAACGCCTTTCGGTGGCTGCTGCCCGGGAAGGTGATGTTCTGAGCCAAGATTTCTTGACCGTTATTCAGCCTCGATTGCAATTCTTGATCAAACGAGCAGAAGATATGCCTTTGCCTGCTGCGGGGGCCATCGAAGTTGAGCTAGACTACGAGGCACTTCATGCCTTCATGCTTGACCCGGACATCGATCGCTTGGCATCTTAGGCCGACTCCAACTCAGTCACGACATTGGCGCTCTATGAGGTCTTTTGGGACAAAGCCCAGGCGGACAAACGGAGCAGAGCGTAGCAGCCAAGAGAGAGCCCTGCTAGTTGGTTTTGTCCCCAGGCGAAAGCCCAGACCGCGTCATAAAGTGGAAGTGCGAAAATAACATTGCGCACGATAAGCCCTGCCGCTGGGTTTGGTTTATGACATGGCCAAAGGATGAACACAGTCAAGCACAATGAGAGAATCCCTGTCGTCAGGAAGTCTGTTCCGCGAGCCAAAAGGGGAGTGAGCAAAGTCAGGGCCAAAATGACGATGAGAGGTCGGATTGATGTATCCTCTTCCTCGTCGGATTCAAAATTTGAGATGGCCGTGATGGTGGTGATCAGCAAGAGATAGGACAGTGGCACCAACAGCGCTGACCACCTGAAGACGGACTCCCACTCCTTTCCCAAGGTCGATCCCAAGACTGTGCCAATGAGGACACAGGTGAAACGGCACATGCCCATGGCGCCACTGGCCGCCACAGGCCAAGGTTTTAAGGCAGCATCATAGAGCACGACAAGCATACATAGGACTATGCCCACAAGGATAAGCGACGGGGCCGCCAGGCCCAGGGAAACCAGGCCTCCTATCAGGAAGAAGGTGGCGACAAGCTGAGCGGTTCTGACCGTAACGCGGCCTTGGGGTAGAACTCTATCTGGATGCTCTATTTGGTCCTTCTCGACGTCGACAATGTCATTCAGGCACATGCCAAAAGCATAGAGGAGCAT
>WFTN01000570.1 GCA_015485455.1 Planctomycetota bacterium
CATCATCATGCGCATGATCAAGATGGAAGAAACCATCAATGACGTAGATGCATTCGAAGAACTTTGGGAGCCGTGGCTGGAAGAACACGATGAAGTCGCCTTTTCTAGCTACCAAACCTGGAATAACAGTGTTGAAAACAAGAGGGTTGAAGAACCCGCTGGGATGGCAGAACTGCATGCATTGGAAGATGCGGGAGAGCCCAAGCCTCCTTGCCGCATGATCTACAAGACCATGCAGATCTACCACGACGGCAGCACGACCCTATGCTGCTACGACTATAATTGTGAAATGAACGTCGGAAATGCCAAAGACTCCACCGTGGCGGAGCTGTGGCGGGGAGAAAAAGCCGAGCACTACCGCAAACTTCATGAAGAGGGCCGCTTGGACGAGATTTCCATCTGTAAAGGGTGCCAGGAGTACATCCCTTAGCCTGATTATTTCAGGGTCCCCCCCCTCTATTCACCACCTTGCCAAAGGCCACGAATGTTCAGACCGCCGCCAAGACCCGTCGAATACAGTCTTTCAATTGAGCCAAACGAAAGGGCTTTGGCACGAATCCGGCAAGCCCTTTGCCAACAAATCGGTTCGTCGTGTGCTGCTCGTTAAAGCCACTGGTGAGGATGACCTTCACGTCGGGCTTAATAAGACGTAGTTCGCGAAAGGTCTCTTCGCCGCTCATCCGCGGCATGGTCATATCCATGAGAACAAGGCAAATATCGTCTTCCTGGTCCTTGAACATCTCGATCCCATCAATGCCATCGTTGGCGCAGATCACAGAGAATCCAAGATCTTCCAAGATCATCTTGCCCACTTCTTGGACAAAGGCGTCATCCTCGATGAAAAGCACGGTTCCTTTTCCTTGCCAAGCTTCTTCCCATTCAAGGGACAATTTTTCACTTCTTGTTTGCTGAGCTGAAACAGGAAACAAGACCTTGAATGTGGTACCTCGGCCAACCTCGCTATAAACCTTGATGCTGCCTTTGTGTCCCCGAATAATTCCCAAAGTAGCTGCCAGCCCCAAGCCGCGACCAGTGAACTTCGTGGTGAAGAAAGGGTCGAATATTTGCTTCTGTGTACTCGCGTCCATGCCGCAACCCGTATCGGCGACCTCAATAAAAACGTAATCGCCATCTTCTTCGGGATTGTCAAAATAGGTGGTCGAAAGATACTTGGTTGTGCAGTGCATCGAGCCCGTGGCAATCGTAATCGTCCCAGGCTCATTGCCGATGGCCTCTGAGCCATTGATGACCAAGTTAAAGATGATCTGTCGCAACTGAGTGGCGTCGGCCTCAATGGCCGGGATATCACCCGCCAATGCTCGCACCACGGTGACGTTCTTTGACACGGACATATCCAGCAAGTCACCCATTTCTTCGATCGTGGTGGTGACATCGAGAGTTTCGATAGCAAAACGCCCTTTTCCAGAATAGGCGAGCAACTGCCGGCAAAGGTCGGATGCTCTTTGGGCTGTTGTTATGATCATTTCCAGATTGTGCTGAGCCACATGCTGAGGATCAACTCTCCGGGCTGCAAGATCAGCGCTTCCAAGAATCCCACAAAGCAAATTGTTGAAGTCGTGGGCGATTCCACCAGCCAAGACCCCAAGGCTCTCCAGCTTCTGAGTGTGCAATATTTGCGATTCAAGTGCCCGTCGATCTGCCTCCATTGCTAGGCGTTCGATTTCCGCCGATGTTCGTTGGGCGAAAACGAGCATCACAGAACTCGAAAACTCCTCATCCTGAATAGGTTCGACAAATAGCGCGACCATGATTCCAATGACATTCGACTTCGAATCATGCAGGGGGACCCCCACATAACCTTGAACTCCCAAGTCATTCAGTAATGTGTCGTGGGGAAAAAGTTCAGCAACGTTCTCTGGAAAGTGGCAAACACCGCGATCCATCACCCGCACGCATGGGGTTCCTTCCAGGCAGTAGGACACATTATCGAGTCTCTCTTCACCGCGGCAGAAGCCAAGAGTTTCTACCCACCCCGGGTTTTCTTTAGACAAAGTCCCAATCAAGGTATATTCGGCACCCAAGGCTAAGCCCAATTGCTGGGCCATTTCCGGAAAAAACTCATTACCGAAAGCCTGGGAACCCGTCTCCAAGATCTGACGAATCGTTGCATTGATGTTTTTTTCGAACGACTTTGTCACAGCATCTCGATTGCTCAATGGTGAGTGGCCACACCCCCGACAGCCATTTCCCTGAAGAGGTCGTTCAGCCTATAGGTTGAAGAATCCCCCGTCAAACCCAAAATCATGGTCTTGTTTGTTCTCTCAAACTGGCTAGGGTACCTCCATGCTAAGCACGCCTATCGAAATCCTGAAGCAAGTCTACGGTTACACGGCTTTTCGTGGGCACCAAGAAGAGGCACTCAACCATCTGGTTGCTGGCGGCGACGCCCTGGTGCTCATGCCCACCGGCGGAGGCAAATCGCTTTGTTTTCAAATCCCAGCTTTGATCCGCCCAGGCACAGGCATCGTAGTAAGCCCCTTGATTGCTCTCATGCAGGATCAGGTGGAGAGTCTTAGGCAATTGGGCATCCGCTCATCCTATCTCAACTCCAGTCTGACCTATGCTGAAGTCCGGAAGGTTGAGACCGAGCTGCGACAGGGACAAATCGATTTGCTCTATGTGGCCCCAGAACGCCTCCTACAAGATCGCACCCTGGAACTCTTGGACGATGTCAACCGTGCTGGAGGTATTGCACTTTTCGCCATCGATGAAGCCCATTGCGTTTCCCAATGGGGCCACGATTTTCGACCAGAATACATGCAGCTATGCATCTTGGCATCCAGATTTCCCCAGGTCCCGCGCTTAGCTTGCACGGCCACCGCTGATCCAAGGACCAGAGTTGAGATTCTTCGAAACCTGGAGCTCGAAGAAGGCCGGGTTTTTGTTGGCGGATTTGATCGACCAAACATTCGCTACACCGTTGTTGCCAAGAATAACCCCAGACGACAGCTTATTGACTTCCTTCGATCTGAATATCAAGGGGAGGCTGGTATTGTTTACTGTCTGTCTCGTAAGAAAACGGAGCAGACTGCAACGTTCTTGCAACAAAATGGCATTGAAGCCCTGCCCTACCATGCGGGATTGACTCAAGAAACGAGGCGCCTCAATCAAGAGAGGTTCCTCCGAGAAGATGGCATTGTCGTCTGCGCCACCATTGCCTTCGGCATGGGCATCGACAAACCAGACGTACGCTTCGTCGCCCACCTTGATATGCCAAAATCTATGGAGGGCTATTACCAAGAAACTGGTCGCGCTGGCCGAGATGGCCTGGCCGCTGATGCTTGGCTCTGCTACGGATTACAAGACATCGTGCTCCTGCGAAAAATCGTCGAAAGTGGTGACGGCGACGACATGCAACGACGCAGAAACATGCAACAGCTCGACGTCATGTTGGGCTATTGCGAGATCACCAGTTGTCGCCGCCAAGTGCTTCTGGCTTATTTTGGGGAATCCGAATCGAGCCCTTGCGGCAACTGTGATACTTGCCTCAGACCACCTAAAACCTTCGATGGTCTGGAGGTCGCCCAAAAGGCCCTCTCTTGTGTCGCTCGAACTGGCCAGCGTTTTGGGGCTCAACACATCATTGACGTCTTGCGGGGTTCCAAGAGCGCTCGGGTCTTGAGCTTTGGGCATGATCAATTGAGCACCTACGGTATTGGCCTCGAGTTGGATGCCTTTGGGTGGCGCAGCGTCTTTCGCCAGCTTGTTGCCTTGGGCTATTTAGCTCTCGACCCTGAGGGCTATGGCGGATTGATGCTCACCGAATCAGCTCGCACAGTTTTGAGAGGTGAAAACGCCCTCCGACTTCGGCGTGATAATCTGGTCAAGTCGGCCAAGCGCAAGAAACCCAGGTCGTCCACAGCCTTGACTGCTGAGGCC
>WFTN01000571.1 GCA_015485455.1 Planctomycetota bacterium
ATATACACCAGAAGACTCCATTGGCATCATCGTGCGGCAATCTACGTTGATGTTTGAGCCCGCTTCAGATTTCTCCTATTCGAATTCAAATTACCTGCTTTTAGGTGAGATCGTGGCCCGGGTCAAAAATTCAAGTTTGCGCGAATTTGCTGAAGAGCGGGTATTCGCGCCCTTAGGGATGAAGCACACTCATTTTCACGATGACAATACAGAGGTCGTCAAAAACCGAGCAGACGGCTATGAGAAAGAAGATTCTCGATGGTGGATTAGTAACACTCAGTTGAACCACGTCGGTGATGGGGGTGTCTTTACCACAGTTAGCGACCTCCTCAAATGGGACCAGATTTTCTACTCCTGTCCTTTGCCGGGCGGAAACAAGCTTATCCAAAAAATGCTCACAACAGTCCCCACAAGTGGCAGCTATGGCTGTGGAATCGATGTTTCCGAGTATCGTGGCCTGAAAACTCATGCACATGGGGGAGCATTCGCTGGTTACCGCGCCCAGATGCTTCGTTTCCCTGATCAGAAGGTCTCGATCATCTGCCTGGCAAACCACGCCCGAGCCACTCCTTCCGTTCTGGCCATGGAAGTAGCAGACGTACTCCTTGGGAACAAACTCAGCCCACGAAGGGAATCAGCGAGAAGGCCCAAGAAGAAAAGAAATCACAAGACGAAAGCCCCCACCACCAAAGAACTCAAAAGTTTCGTCGGCGTCTTCTCAAACGACGAACTACCAGCGATCTACACCATCACACTCAAGAAAAAGGGAATCTACATCGATTACGGCGGCGAAGATTTGCTTCTGACTGCGATCGCCAAAGACACCTTCAGGATAAGAGGCTGGAGGATTCACTTTGTGCGCGGCAAGAATGGCCAAGTCACTGCTTTAGAATTCAGACTTTCCAGAACAGGCACCATTGCCTTCAAGAAAACAAGCGACAACCATTAGAAACCCTTCGATTCTATCTGATCACCCATCCATGTGGCCACAGAAGAGGCTGCCCACCATGAAAACACCATGCAAGATCGGTCTGTCCTCAAAGACCATAGATGTTCCTTAGCCACAAGGATGTAGCGATGTCCGAGGCTGAGCTTCTAGTCTCGCCCCAACAAGATCAGGGTCTCGGCGTTTATTCGGCACTACAAATTGCGCAACAAAAACTCTTCATACTTCCGCGCTTTGTTCAGGCGCTTGACATCGCCACCAAGTCCATGATTTCCTGTGGGGTCAAGAAATAGCTCGACCAAGGTCTCCTTACCCGCCTTCAAGAGTTCACGGTAAACACGCACTGTATCCTGGTAGAGAACATTGGAATCTTCCATTCCATGGACCAAGAGGAGCTTGCCTTCTAAGTTCTTAGCCAATGGCAAGAGCGAATACTTCTTCAGGTCAGGAACCCCAACGCGACTTTTGCCAATAGTACCGGTGGAATACCAAGAATTGTAGTTTTCCCACTCCGTTGGCCCAGCTCCAGCCATGCCACACTTGAACACGTCGGGTTCGGTATAGAGGCACATTTGGGTTTGAAATCCGCCGAAGCTCCATCCGTGAATACCAACACGTTTAGCGTCTACGCCGTGCTTTCGAACAAGAAAAGCAACTCCATCCACAAGATCTTCAACCTGAGGTTTGCCCACACGCTCAAAGTTAGCCCGTTCGAAGGCACCCCCGTATCCTGAAGCACCCCGAGGATCGATGGTGCAAGTAACATAGCCGTGCTTCCGTGTCATGTACTGGGCAAAGAAATAGGAATCCGAACTGTAGCTCCCATCCTTCACCATCTTGTTGGTTCCCAAAGGACCACCATAAACATAGATCAAGAGCGGACGCTTCTCATCGGGCCCCATGCCTTCCGGTTTGAACATGTGACCGTAGATCGTTTGGCCGTGACGATTCTTGTAGCTAAAGAACTCAGGACTCGTGGTTGTGAGTTTCTTCGCTTTCGCCGTATGGGAGTCAGTAAGATAACTCGTTTTTCCACTTGCCACATTGCAATAGGTCAGTTCTTTTAGCTGGCCATAGCAAACAAAGTTAGCCAGAAGATGAAGACCATCAGGACTGACGGCAAGAGAAGAATAAAAGCCTTCTTTTTCGCCAAAGGCACCATCTCACCAGTCTTCAGATTGACTTTGTAGGGGTTTTGATGAGATGGCTGCCCCTTTGTTGCGGTGACGAAAAGCCACTTACGGTCTTTCGAAATCTTTACTGGGTAGATCTCAAACCGTCCTCGGGTCAACTGATCAAGGCTCGAGTAGGCGGGGTCCAAAATGTAAAGCTGACGATAACCACTTTGCTCCGTCATCAGAACCATGCGTTTGCCATCGGCGAGGTAACGTGGATGAATCATTCCAGGAGTATTCGGCCCCCCTGAATGCATGAACTCATAGACGACACGACTCTCCGCGATCGGCGCGTCCTTGAGTTCGTCTTCGATCGATCGATCTTTGTCTATCTTCTTGGGCTTCGGCGCCTTGTCATCGTAGTCATGCTTCTTTTTGGCTTGGGCATACTCTTTTGCTTTCTTCTTGCGCTTTTCTTTCAGACGCCGAATCCGTTCCTTCTGATGTATGAATTTGGCTTCCACAACTTTGGCTTTGTCGCCCAACTGTTCGAATGCCAGAAAGCTAATGCGGTCAGAACTTTCGGACCATTCGGGAGTCTTGAGGATGTCACGTGGACCAGTTGTTTCCTGAGACCAGACTTCTTGAAGACGCCCGTCTTCTTTCAGAGTGTCGCCAATCTTGCAAAGGTAAATAAGAGTCGTTCGTTTGCCTATGGGGTCGTCGGACACATGACGAGAGACTTCGCGAGTTTTCATGAAGCGATCACGATAATTCGCGATGCTCACTTTGCGACTGCCACCCCGCCGGCTTTCACCCTTAGAGGCAACGATAACGATGGACTTCCCGTCTGGACTCATCTTAAAGCTACGAAGGGTTTCTCCCTTCGGAAGAATCGGATCAATGCGGTCAATGAGATCACTGCCGAATCGAATACGAATAATGGCAGAATCTGCCCGATAGACATAACCCTCGCCACTTGGCAAATAGGAGACCCGTGAGATAGCACTCCGAGTCGAGGTGAGTCTTTCGATCTTCTTGGATTCGGCGTCAAGACGATAGAGATCACCTCCAGAGACAAACAACAACTCACATTTTTTGGGTGACCAGAGAAAGGAGCGAACACCCCCGTATTTGGGAGCCTTCTTATCATCGCTATCTTTTTTGCCGACCCTATCCC
>WFTN01000572.1 GCA_015485455.1 Planctomycetota bacterium
GGAAAGAAGCAATCGCGCCAAAGAGAAAGTGGCCTCCCTGCGTTTTCGTGCCACACATGATCCTTTGACTCATGGACTGAATCGAGCGGCGATCTTGGCTCTTGCTGCGAAGAACTGAATCGTGCGAAGCGGGTTGGCCATCCTTTGGCGATTTTCTTGATCGATATGGACCACTTCAAAGAAGTCAACGATCGCTATGGTCACCCCGTGGGCGATTCCGTCATCAAACAAGCGGCCACAAGGTTGCGGCGCAATGTGCGTGTTTATGATGCTGTGGGACGCTATGGCGGCGATGAATTCTTGGTTGTCCTACCGGACTGTGATCACCGGGAGGCCGAAATGATTGCGGAACGCCTTCGTATGTCGTTTGACATGCCTCTCGACTTGGGATCCACCAAGAAGAAAATATCGATCTGTGTTGGCGGTGCTATCTACCGCCTGGGCGAAACTGATTTGGAAGAGCTGATCGTGCGGGCAGATGAGTCCCTTTACAAAGCGAAAGCGGCTGGGCGTGACGCCTGGAGCGTTATGGAAGCACCGATTCCTCGTTTAGAAGACACAAGTGAAGATCAAGAATTAAGTGACGAATTTACTGCGGGCGCTTAGCCCAACATCCTGTGCAGGTGGGGACGAATGAGGGCGACGATTAAGCCAGGAACTGTGCGCAGGAAGCTGATTCGAGCAATCCAAAATGGTCTTCAGGCCCATGCTAATAAGGATGATGCTTCTATTATGCAGGCCTACATGAAATCAGAAATGCCGAACTATGGGGTGAAAACCCCGGTGATGCGGAGAATCGTCAAAGAGTGCAATGGTGACCATCCTCTTGATTCCCTCGAGGACTTTGTCTCAACAATCGAAGTCTTGTGGCGCAATGCCAAGTATCGAGAGGAAAGACATGCGGCCATCGATTTGACCAGGCAACGATGCTACGACGCATTCCAGTCCCCGGATCTACTGCCCTTTTACGAAGAGCTTATCACGACGGGAGCGTGGTGGGATTTTGTTGATGCCATAGCCCCCCATCGTCTGGGCGAAATTCTCTTGGCTCATCCTTCAGTGATGACCAAGAAAATGTTGGCATGGGGCAAGGCCAAGAACTTTTGGAAACGCCGAAGTGCGATCATTTGTCAGATCAAAGCGAAGGAGAGAACGAATGTTGACTTGTTCTTTGCCAACATTCGTGGTTCCATGAGTGATCAAGAGTTTTTCTTGCGCAAGGGAATCGGTTGGGCTCTGCGGGAGTTCTCAAAAACCGATCCCAAAGCAGTCCTTCGGTTCGTCACTCAGCACAGAGATGAGTTGAGTGTCCTGAGCAAGAGAGAGGCTCTTCGACGCATCTTGTCCAAGGATGAACTCAAGAAGTTCCTTAAATGACCATGTCTGCGTTCGACCCACTAATTCTTTGCCAATACTTGCGCACTTGCTGGAGTTTTCTTCGTTTTTGACCCGAAACAAAGGACGGCTACCGATTGTCGCTTACCCCGAATCTTTTCATGGCGCTTCTTGAGGAGGGGTTGTTTCCTTTTCTTGACCAGTTTTCCAGTCATCACTTTTGGTCGCTTTTTCTTGGCGCTGTTTTTCACCGCCAGGTCCTCTGCTTTCTTGGGCTGGGTTTTCAACTGAGCATCGCGAATCGTTGCGGAGTTTGAGGAGGCATAGTTGAATGGCAGTTGATTGCGGCCATTCTTGGTGTTGCTGGAAGTCTTCCAGTGCACGCGCCATGCGCCTTCCATGCGGAAGGTCTTGCCTTCGATGGGAGGTTCTCCCGTCAATGACTTCCAAGTGAGGTGACCATTTTGATCACGCCATTTGCCAGCATGTGTGGTCAGACCCTTAGCGTCGATGAGAGAGAATGTTCCAGCGTTCTTGGAGCGAACAGTCAGGACGATTTGACCACTTTTGCCCACATCCAAGAGAATTGTGGGTTGGTTTTTTTTCTTGGTGGATTTCTTCTGGCCATAGGAAACAACAGGAGGAGCCAAGATGATGATGGCCAAGCAAGTCAGTGTTGTGAAGTTCATATTCATATGCCTTCCTTTCGCGGGAAAGTTCTACTGTTGAAGCAGACCTTCTCTGCAAATGAGAAATGCGCGCTCGTCGTTTTCTTGTGCAGGACGCCCGGTCTCGTCCGATCTCTGTGGGAA